>CAYQZN010000010.1:0-1187 GCA_964421805.1 uncultured Woeseiaceae bacterium | reverse complement strand
AGGCCATGGATGAGGCCATGGGGGAGGCCATGGGTGGGCCCATGAGCGGTGAGCCCATGAGCGGTGAGCCCATGAGCGAGCCGGGGGAGGAGACCGAGTAATGGCAGGCCGGCACGCCTCGCCGGTCGCCAGGCCGGCGCTCGCGCTGTTCGCCAATCGCCACCTCCTGGTGCTGGGCGTCATCGTCATCCTGCTGGCTGGCCTCTCCGCCATCGTCAGCATGCCGCGTATCGAGGACCCCCGGATCACGAACCGCAATCCGAAGGTGATCATACTGCTGCCGGGCGCCACGGCGGCGAGGATGGAGGCGCTCGTCACCGACCCCGTGGAGGACGCGCTGCGCGAGATCGCGGAGATCGGGGAGCTGGACTCGAATTCGAGGGCCGGCGTATCCATCGTCAACATCCAGCTGCAGGATCGCGTGGGGCCGGGCGAGAACGAGCGCATCTTCTCGCGCATCCGGGATCGGCTGAACGACGTGGCCGCCGAACTGCCGCGCGGCGCCCGGCTGGACTTCGACGACGAGTTCAGCGCCACCGCCTTCAGCCTCGTGGCCTCGATCAGCTGGGAGCAGCGCGGCGAGCCCGGGCTCACGCTGATGAACCGGTTGGCGGAGGACCTGGCCGACCGGTTGCGCAACGTGCCGGGCACGGAGCTGGTCCGGCTCTACGGCCAGCCGGCCGAAGAGATCACGGTCACCCTCGACCGGGACCGGCTGGCGGCGCTGGGGATGACCGCCGCCGAGGCGGCCGCACGGGTGGCCGGGGCCGATCCCAAGCAGCCGGCGGGTGCCCTGCGCACCGGGCAGCGCCAACTCTTCGTGGAGGTCGCGGGGGAACTCGACTCCGTGGCCCGCGTGGCCTCGATCCCCCTGCAGGGCAACCGCTCCGGGGCGCTGGTGACCGTCGGCGACGTCGCCGAGGTGACGCGAGGCTGGCAGGAGCCGCCGGCGGAGATCGCCCGAACGGGCGGCGCGCGCAGCATCCTCGTGGCCGCGCGCACCGGCCCGGAGATACGGGTGGACCGCTGGGCGGAAGCGGCCCGGGCAGCCGTGAAGGACTACGGCGATTCGGTGGGGCAGGGCATCGGTGTCGAGATCGCCTTCGATCAGAGCCGTTACACGGAGGAGCGCCTGTCCACCCTCGGCGGCAATCTGTTCGCCGGCGCACTGCTGGTCATGCTGGTGG
>CAYQZN010000009.1:0-25619 GCA_964421805.1 uncultured Woeseiaceae bacterium | reverse complement strand
TTCATGTGGCTCATGGGAGGAATGTCATGGGGATGCGTAGCCCGCGAGCGCGGCTCCAGAATTCGTGCGGGCCTATTCCAGCCCGAAAATAGCCAATGACGCACCGAGTCGCACCGGCAATGTCGCACTCTCGTTATCCGATCGGTAAAGTTCTGAATACTGCAAGAGGTCGCCGAAAGAATGGTCCGGGGCAAATGGTCAAGGCCCTTGTCCCACCCAGTTGGCCATTTACCAAACCGCACCGGCCTGCCACAAGCCGGCCTCCCCCAGCGCCCCCTGACTACTTCGGCTTGCCGATCCCTGCGGCAGAAAGTACATCCTGCACCGCACGCGTCGTCAGCTGGGGCCAGGGGCCACGGACGGCGGTATTCGAGAAATCGGTCTTGCCCGTACCGTTCAGTTGGATACCAATGGTCACATTGTATTCGGGATAATGGCGGAATTCGCTCAGATAGCCCGGCGTCCATCCACGGTGCGAACAGCGTAGTCCGTAGTCATCGTCATCAGAGAAGATAAGCCCGAATGAGTAATCATTGCTGGCGTTCCACTCGACGAGGCTCTCGCGGATGACCTTCCAGTAGTCGCCTTCCAGTGCATCGCCGTTGCAATAGGCCCTGCCCCAGCGCGCGAGGTCACGTGCGCTAGTGTAGAAACCTCCACCGGTCCACTCATAGCCCGGATGATAGGCAAGCTTACCGTCGTCTACGATGAGAGCGCTTGGCAGGCCGCGGGGGTTATCCGCCGCCAGATGTCCGGACACCAGGCCGGGTACGGACCGGGTCGTTTGCGGAGTCGTATCATCCAGTTGCAATGGCTCAGCGAACGTCTCCTCAATCTGCTCGAAGATATCTCGCCCGGTGATCGCCTCGATCACCAGGCCGGCGACGAGATAACCGCTGTCGGAATAATAAAAGCCTTCGCCTGGCGGAAAATGACCAGGCCGATCGAAAGAGAACGCGATGAGCTCGAGTGGCGAGAAGTAGCTATCAGGATCCTGCAACGTCGCTGTCTTGATCGCAGCGACCGCCTCAGGGATCTTTGGCCAGTCTCCTATACCACTGCTGTGGGTCAGCAGATGGCGCATGGTCATTTTCTCACCATTGGCCAGACGCCGGATCCAGTCGGCGTCTGGCAGGTAACGTACGACCGGAGTGTCCAGATTCAACCGCCCTTTCAGGGCCAGATCCAATGCAATCGCGGCAGTGTAACTCTTGCCCGTACTGCCTCCACGCATGATGGCGTCCGGCGGCATCAGTGTTTCACACGCGCGATCAATGCACCCGACCGGCACGATGATCTCCTCGCCGTCGGGCATGATCACCGCGGCCACTGCACCTGGCACATCGAAATCGATGATGGAACCCGCCACCGCATTGTGAATGGCCCGCTCCAGCGACGACTGCGTGGCAGGGTCAGCCGCAAGCGCCGGCGTCGTTAGCAGAACGATGGCCAGCCATGCTCCGGCAAGCCGTGATCCGAACGAATAGGGTGGTCGATCCATAGCGCTTCAACCGGCAGTTCGGGGCGCCCAGACGACCGCATCGCGATTCCGGTCACTTCCCAGCTTTCCCCTCGTGAGAATCAAGACTCCAATGGCCATGACGTAGACGAGCACATCACGCAGGCCGAAATCACCGACGCCCAGGTACAACGCCTTCGAAAGAACGTTCGTACCGCCATGGATAAATATACCGACGAGGGCACTTCCACCAGTCAGGAAGAACGCATACGTACACAGAATGGACAAGCCGACGCACAGCGCAACGAACTTCAGCTGCGACATCAGGAAGTTCTCGTAGGAGCCATAGATCGACAGCATTACCTCGCTCCCGTTGAGGAGGCCGGGAATCTCGCGCGGAACATGCCAAAACCACCAGAGAATCCCCAGCAGCACGCTTGCAGCGACCGGGCCCATGCGGATAAGAAGGACCGGCAGTGCGAAGCCACGCCAGCCAAGCTCTTCCAGCGTCCCTCCTTCATCCAGCAGTATCCCCGCGCTGAGCGTCACGTACACCATCCAGGTGCCCGAGCCCAGTGCGGCCATGTAGCTGTCGAGATTGCCCTCATCGCCGAGGAAATACTGCCCCGTGACAGAAATGCCCACCGCACTCAGGAAAATGAGGAACATCACCGCATAGACGCCCAGCCCCTGTCTCCAGCCGACTCCGCCGCGCCACGGCGCCAGTCTCGAAAAGAGATGACGGACACCGCACGCACGCCAGCCTGCGAACGCGATCAGCACCGCGACCAGCGTGGGCCCGCTTGCAGACAGGAAGATTCCCCAGAAGACCGGCTCGCGCTCGGCGAACTCAGCCAGGGCGATCATATTCGTGTAATGGCCTTCTTGCTCCAGGAATTCCCAGAACGCCGGCAGCTTCTCTCGTATGTCGCCTCGCACCGACATGACGAGAACGGCGAGCATGATGGTCAGCACATAGAAGACGCTGAATGGACGCTGCCTGACCAACGATGACACGGAACTCCCTCCCTGGCCCCTCCGATCAACCGCGGTCAAGGAGCAGATCTCTCAGCAGGCATGTGACGAACAGTACCGCTGCAGAAGGCCGTACAGCCGGGATTCCGCGGCAAGCATCCGAACGCCGTCAAAATGCCCGGCGGAAGCGAATGCTCCAACTCCGACCATCTGCCCGCGTAACCACCGGAGGGCCGGGGAATACGGGGAAGGCACCGGAGATGATGTAGTCATCGTCCGTCAGGTTATTGACGAGCAGAGAGACGTCCCACTGATCCCGCTCCAGCGCGATGCCTGCGTCGAAAATCGAATACTCCAGCGGGCTTTCGCCGTCTACGAGTCCAAATGTCCCCCGGTCGTTTCGGTAACGCCAGTCTCCATTGAGGCGGATCGTGGACGCACTGCCTAACGGGATGCGATACGAGGCACCAAACGTGGCCGTGGTTGCCTTGCCGCCATTTATCTCCGTTGCGCCGAACGGACCAGTCTCATCCAGTTCGCCATCGAGGTATCCCAGCGAACCCGTCACGGTCATCTGCTCAAGCGGCCTGGCCGTGATCTCCAGTTCCACACCATCAGTCGTCGCTGAGCCGCCGTTCTTGAAAATGAACACGAAGGTACCGGGCTCGAAGTCTCCCTGCAGCAAATCCTCCTGCTCCAGGCGGAAGACGGCGATGTCGACCAGCAACCTGTCGTCCAGCCACGCCGTCTTTGCTCCGAGTTCGTAATTGATCGACGTCTCGTCTTCGTATTTTAGAAACTCGGCGATCTCTTCGTCGCTCGCGCCACCGACAACGGGGTCCGCAAAGATGGTCAGGAGGGTATTGAATCCACCGGCCCGGAATCCTTCCGCGACCCTGGCGTAGACCATAGCGTCGTCGCTGATTTTCCATGAGACCCCCGCGCCGAACGAGGTATTGGTGAAGTCATTCTTCAGACCGCTCGCTTCGAAATCCAGTAGGGCGCCCACCGTCACATTCTGATCGAAATCCAGCGTCTTCTCTTCGTCGGTGTATCGACCGCTGATCCAAGCCTCGACACTATCTGTAAGTGCGAAGGTGACATCGGCCCAGAGGGCATAGGAAGCCGTATCGATCTCATGATCGCCCTCCGAAAACCCGAACGGGTTATTCGTGGGATCGAATGCGGTGGTCCGGCGCTGAAGGCCTACATCCTCGTTAAATACGGTGATACCGGTCACACCGGAGATCCGGTTGTCCGCGGGCGTCGCGAGGCGGATCTCGCCGTACAGGCTGTCGACTGTCTCGTCGCGCGTAATCTCCTGCGCGTGCACTGGCGTAAAATCCTGATCGGCGAGGGATTTCAACTCATACTCACGGGCACTGAGCTGCCCGGTCAGCAGACCGAATCTTGTATCCACGTTGACGGTTGTCCCTGCGAATAGCCACTCACGATCCGCGTCGGACTCCGTGTCGCGCTCCACCGTGGTCTTAGTCTCCGAGCCCGACTGCGAGTCGAATGCGCCAACGTTCTCGTAGGCATCTTCGTCGTTCCATTCCAGTTGCGCCTCGATATCGACGGTATCGTTCACCTGCCAGAGCGCTTTCGCTCGTATCCCGAAGGACTGCTCGGCATCCACATACTCGTCCCGAGTGATATTGAAGTACTCACCCTCTTCCTGGTTGACGTACCAGGAAGCAACCCGAAAGGCGAACTGGTCTTCCACGACAGGAATATTGATAACCCCACGGCCTTCGATGCGATCGAATTCGCCGTACGAGACCTCGGCCTCGCCTCCGACCTCGTTAAGATCCGGGCGCTTGTAGATGAAATTCACGGCGCCACCAACCGCGTTGCGTCCGTAGAGGCCACCCTGTGGACCCCGCAGTACCTCGACCCGCTCGAGATCGATCATGTCTGAGAAGACTGTGCGCGTGCCCCCAATGTAGTAGCCATCCCTGTAGATCCCGGTCGCTTGCTCGAAAAAGTCGAGCCCGATGCCTCCCGTCCCGCGGAGACTCACCCTGTCGTCCAGGCCGAAGACTCCCTCATCGACGAAACCAGTGGGTATGAGTTGCACGAAGTCGGTGATACTCGTGAGATTCTGCTCACGGATAGTGCTCTCCGGAATCGCGGTAATTGCCGCCGGAATATCTCGCAGGCGCTCGTCTCGCTTGCGTGCAGTTACGACGATCTCCTCGATGGTCATAACCCGGCTGTCATTGCCTTCGGTGTCCTGCGCCACGGCTTCGTGGCCCTTGCCGGCCGCGAAAGCAACGAAAAAGGCTGCGACAACCAGCCGGCGTGCAAATTGCGTAGTCATGATATTCCCCATCAAACCCCCGATACTAGCCATAACGTAACTATCTTTTGTTTTTGATGTCAAGCAATTCCGGATACTGCCCGCGCACGCTATCGTCACACGCTCGCCTACACGCGAAAGATCGATCCCGATACGCGCAACCCATAGCGTGTTAAGCATCCCGGCAGGCGCACTTAGTGTGCGCCACGAACAGACGCCTGCTCATGCTCACCAATCCGATACATGCTGTGAATGCCCAACCGATATGGGAGCAGCGGCTTCACATCGATCCCCCGAATATCGTCGAGCGTGGCAAAGATCACATTGCCCGAGAAAAGCAGGATGTATGGCGTATCCTCGGCGATGATCTGCTGAGCGCGCCTGTACGCCCTGGCCCGCAGATCGGGATCAAACGCGCTGTCGGCGGTTTCGAGCAGACGATCGACGTCGGGATTGCTGTAGCAGGAATAGTTTGTGCCACGTGTAATTGATTGGGAGTGATACCACGGCCGAAGGATCGCCCACGGATCCAGGAAATCGAAGTACGCGCCCGAGTAGGCGATGGCGAAATCCCCGGCTGCGATCCTGTCGTAGAAGGAAGCTGCAGCGACGATCTCCAGATTCAGCCGGATGCCGATGTCGGCCATGAAAGACTGCATCGTCTCCGAGACCGGGCCGACCAGTCCGATCATGAGGTCGAGCTCCGCCCCGTCCGGGTAGCCGGCATCCGCGAGCAGCCGTCTGGCATGATCCGGCGCGTGGCGGTACGGGAGTACGTCTTCCACACGGCCGATGACACCCTCGGGCATGAGAGCCGTCAGGCGGCTGGCCCTGCCGTCAAGCACGTCGTCTATGAGCCCGTCGTAGTCCACGCCGTAGGCGATGGCCTGACGGACGCGAACGTCGCCGACCACGGGGTGACGCGTATTCAGAATCCAGATGCCGGGCTGGTTCTCGGTCTCGAAGCTGTGGAGACGGATGCCGTCCAGGTCGCTGTAGTAGTGGGCATTCGTCGACGCCACGGTCTGCACGAAATCGACATCACGCTTGCGTAGCTGGATTCGCCGTGCCGAGGGATCGGAGACGGTCTTGATGATGACCCTTCTGAAGAACGGGGGCTCCCCGCCATAATGAGTGTTGGCGGTGAGGACGAGTTTCTCGCCGCGCCGCCAGCTGTCAACCTGATAGGGCCCGCTTCCCGCCGAGTTGGTGGACAGCCATCGGCCCAGCTCCCCCTCGGTCTCGTGTGCCGACGCACTAGCCGGGTTCATGACCACACTGCTGCTGTAGGCGAGCGCGGTCAGCGCGGCGGGGAAAGGCTCCTTCGCGCGGATGCTCACCGTATGCCGGTCGGCCACGGTGATTGCGTCGATCCACGTCAGGTACTGCGCCGCCGCCCGGTTGGTCGCAATGATTCGCTCGAACGACCACTTTACGGCGCGGGCATCCACGTTTGTTCCGTCGCTGAAATACTGGTCTGGCTTCAGACGGAAGACGTAGGTCAGATGGTCGTCCGACACCTTCCACGACTCCGCCAGTTCGCCTTCGAATTCGCCCGTCGGAACTCCGGCGGAGAATTCCTGGCGGATCAGGCGCTGATACGTTTCGGCGATGATCGTCAGGTCTCCGGCATGTACGAAAGCCGCCGGATCGATGTTCGCCGCCTCTCCCAGCTGTGAGATCACGAGCGTAGTCGGCTCCCTGACCGGCTTGCCACAGCCGCCGACCATCAGGGCCACCAGGATTGCCGCCACTGCTAACCTCACGCCTGTCCTCCGTCGCGGATGCGCGGCACGGCTTCGATCAGCTTCCGGGTATACGCATCCTGCGGGTGCTCAAGCACGTCCCGGGTCCGGCCGGTCTCGACGATGCGCCCCCGGTACAGAACAGCGACCCGATCGCACAGGTGCCTGATCACCGAGACATCGTGGCTGATGAAAAGGTACGCGAGATCCTGCCGGGCCTGAAGGTCCATCAAAACGTTCAGCACCTGCGCCTGGATGGTCACGTCGAGCGCCGATGTGGGCTCGTCGAGAATCAGCAGCCGCGGACGCAGCAGCAGTGCCCTGCCGATCGCCACGCGCTGCCTTTGTCCGCCGGACAGCTCGTGGGGATAGCGGTCCAGCGCACGCGCACTGATACCCACCTCGGCCGCCATCTCGTCGACCGCCCGCCGCAGCGCCGGGCGGGACGCTCCCCCACGAATCGCAAGACCCTCGGCCATGATCTCCCATACGCGCAGGCGCGGGTCGAGCGAGGTCCGCGGGTCCTGGAAGACGATCTGGCAGTACTCCGATCGCCGCCGGCGCGCGGCGCGCGAGCGATCGAACCGCAGTTGCCGGCCGGCGAAGTACACTGCGCCGGCATCCGCCGACTGCATCCCGAGTACCACCCGCGCAAGCGTGGTCTTGCCGGAACCCGATTCGCCGATCAGCCCGAGGGATGCAGCAGCCGGAATTTCGAGCGAAACACCGTCGAGGGCGGTTACCGACTCCCTCACACGACCGAGCCAGTCCCGCGTCGTCGGGAACGAGACGGTCACGGCTTCGACCCGCAGCGCGGGATCGGCTGCCGAGCCGCTCATGCCGGGCCTCCGGAGTCTGCCGCGGCGCCACCCTCCCCGATCGGCAATCGGCTGCCCGGCGGCGAGTTGGCGGGCAGCGATGCCAGCAGCGCCCGTGTGTAAGGATGCATCGGTCTCCCGATCACATCGCTCGTTTCCCCGCGTTCCACTATCTCGCCCGCCCGCATCACGGCGACGGTGTCACAGAGCTGTGAGACGACGGCGAGGTCATGGCTGATGAACAGCACCGCGGTGTCGGTGGCGGCCGCGCTCTCGCGCAGCAGTGTCAGCACTTCCTGCTGCACGGTCACGTCGAGCGCCGTCGTCGGCTCATCGGCGATCAGCACCCTGGGGTTGCAGGAGAATGCCATGGCCAGCAGCACGCGTTGCCGCATGCCGCCGCTCAGCTCGAACGGGTGGGCGGTCATGACCCGCGCCGCATCTGTTATGAGCATCCGCTCGAGATACTCGACAGCGATGTCGCGCGCCTGCGCGGACGAGACACGGCGGTTGGACCGCACGACCAGTTCGAGCTGGCGACCGATCCGCATGGTGGGGTTCAGGGAGTTCATCGGCTCCTGGGGCACCAGCGCGATGCGGCTTCCCCGCAGGGCCTCCATTTCGCGCCCCGTGCGCCCGTCGACACTCTCGCCATCCAGTCGGAGACGCTCACATTGCATCCGGGCCCCGGCCGGCAACAGACCCAGCGCAGACATCGCCGTCAGGGATTTTCCCGACCCGGATTCGCCCACCAGCCCTGCGATCTCGCCCTCATCCACGCAGAGGGAGACCTCCCTGACCACCGGCACCCAGCCGTCGCGGGTGGGGAAGCTGACGCTGAGACCCTCAATCTCCAGTGCCGCGGTCATGCCGAGCCACCGATGTTGGGGTCGAGGACGTCGCGCACGCCGTCGCCGATCAGGTTGAAGCCGAAGGCGCAGACCGCGAGCACCAGGCCGGGGAACAGCGTGTACCACCACTCGTCCAGTATGTAGCTGCGCGAACTGTTGATGATCGCACCCAGTTCGGCGGCCGGCGGTTGTGCTCCGAGGCCGATGAAGCTCAGCGCGCTTGACGTAAGTATGGCGCCGCTCAGCCCCATGGAGGCAAGGACCAGCATCGGCGACAGCATATTCGGAATGACGTGACGCCGGATGATGGCGGGGGTCGATGCGCCCATGAGCCAGGCCGCCGTCACATAAGGCTCCCGGCGCAGGGCCAGCGCCATGCCGCGCGCCATCCGGGCGTAGAACGGGATGCTCAGTATGCCGATGACGATGGTCAGGTTGACGAGGCTAGGCCCCATGGCCGAGGTCAGCGCCAGCGCGATCACCATGAACGGAATCGCCATGACGATGTCGTTCAGCCGCATGGCGACGCCGTCGATGCGTCCTCCCAGATAGCCGGACAGCGTACCGACGACCGTGCCGAAGACCGTGCCGATGGCGACGATGCCGAAGGCGACCGACAGTGAGGCACGGGTGCCATAGAGCACGCGGGTCAAAAGATCCCGTCCCAGTTCGTCCGTGCCGAACAGGTGCTTTGCACTCGGCGGCAGCAACCTCGAGCCCGTATCCACCGCGTAGGGGTCGTAAGGCGCGAGCAACGGTGCCAGATAGGCCGCGATCACCACGGGCAGCAGTAGCAGGCTGCCGGCCAGCAGATCGCCGGAGAGAACTCGCCGATGACGCCGTCGCTCCGCCGGCGGGACCTGATCGGTGATCGCCGTCATGCGGATGCCCGTATCTGCGGGTTGATGAACATGTAGAAGATATCAACCAGCATATTCACGACGACGTAGCCTATGGACACGATGACGGTGAAGCCCATGATCACCGGGAAATCCAGACTGTAGACAGCCTGCACTACGAAGGAGCCGGTGCCCGGCCAGCCGAAAATCGTCTCGGTGATGACGGCGCCGGCCAGGACGTTCGCGAGCGACAGACCGACGAACGTGACCAGCGGGATCAGCGCGTTGCGCAGGGCGAGATTGAACACCACCGTGCGCTCGGGTACACCTGACGCTCTCGCCATCAGGATGTACGGCTCGCTCAGTACCTCGAGCATGGAGGATCGCACCAGCCGCACGTAGGTGCCGATCGACATGATGGCGATAACGATCGCGGGCAGCACCAGGTGCTGGACAGTGCTCTTGAACGCCGGCCAGTTGGCGGTCAGCAGGCTGTCGACCAGGTACAGGCCCGTAATACCGGCCGGAGGGTCGAGGTCGATGGCTAGGCGGCCCGAGCCGGGCACGAGGTCCAGCTTGCCGTAGAAGAGCAGCAGCAGAGCGAGGGCGAGCCAGAACGATGGTATGGAGATGCCGGCAACGGCAACCGTACGGGCGAGGATATCGGGCCATCGATTCCGGTGTACCGCCGCCATGACCCCTAGGGGCACGCCGATGACGAGCGACAGCACGAGCGCCGCCAGCATCAGCTCGATGGTCGCCGGGAATCGTTCGAACAGGTCCTGGCTGACCGGACGCCCGGTCTGGATGGAGCGGCCGAAATCCCCCTGCAACAAGCGCGCCGTATACCGGCCGAACTGCACCAGGAAGGGTTCATCCAGGCCGAGTTCGCTGCGTATCTCCGCTACCTTCGCGGCATCGGCGTTGGGGCCTGCCACCATCCGCGCCGGGTCGCCGGGGATCACGTAGGCGATGGCATAGGTGATGAAGATGACGCCGATGACAACGAGCACCAGGGAGAGCAGGCGTTTCGCGACGAAATGCATCATCGCCTTCTGCTCCGCTCAACCGCCCTCGCGAGCGGTAACGAGCGGCCGCACCCGCCTGGCGATCTTCTTCACCGGCTCGTAGATATCGGCGTTGTAGTCCTGGTTGTACTGGAGCGCGACGCCGATACCGAGGTCCTCATACCAGATTACATTGGTCAGATAGCCCGGATACCAGCCTGAGTGGTGGAAGTAGCGCCCGAACTCCTCGTTCTCGAGCACGAACACGCCGAGGCCGTAGGGCTGCCCTGCTTCGTTGACGGCGGTCGAGGCGATCATCTGCTCGACGCTCTCGGCGCTCAGGAGGCCGTCCTCGAAGAGTGCGCCGTAGAACCGGACGAGCGAGGCCGGCGTGGTCACGAGTCCGCCGCCCGTCCATTCGATGGCAGGATTGAGGTTAAGACGCCCGTCCTCCAGGTTCTTGCCGGCGATGCCGGACAGCAGGTTGAAGAACCCCCATGAGACGTAACCCGGCACGAGACCGTCGATCTGCATACCGACCGCCGGCGATACCTCGCCGAGTTCCAGCGGGGTCAGTATCCTGTCCTGCAGTTCCCGGTAGTAACTGCGGCCGGTCGCCGCCTCGATGACCAGACCGGCGAGGATGTAGCCCGTGTCGGAATAGTTGAATTGCTTCCCGGCCGGTGCCAGCGGTGGGAGGTCGAGGATGAATTCCACCAGCTCCGCGGGCTGGTAGTGGAAATTCTCGTCGCCGAAGCGCTCGCGCAGGAGACCCAGCCGGAAGTCCCGCTGATAGATGTGATCGGGCAGTCCGCCGGTGTGATTCAAGAGCATCCGGAGGGTCAGCTCCTCGTGATTCGGCAATCTCGTATACCAGGCTTCATCGCCGAGCCAGCGGGAGACGGGGACGTCCAGTTCCAGGACCCCGTCCTGCACCAGCGACATGGCCGTCGCCGCAACGAACGTCTTGCCTGTGCTGCCGCCGAGCATCCGATCGGAGGCCTGCAGCGGCTCCCTCGTCTCACTGTCCGCAAAGCCGAAGGTCGCCTTCACCACCTCCCCTCCGGGCAGCAGCACGGCCGCCGATGCACCCCGAGCGCCGGCGCCGCGCACCGCTTCCTCCAGCACCGACTCCAGCTCCGCGCGCACGGCATCCGCGGATACGGGTACCGGCTCGTCGGCCAGCGCCGGGCCGCAGACAGCGAGCGCGGCAGCACACAGGAGGCTTCGGAACGAGCATTGCAGTTGGAACGAGTACCGCTGAATCGTGGTCATGCCGCTAACACGTAACAAGATTCGATTCCTCTGTCAGAGAGTTCAGCTATGCTGCAGGGCAGATGCGGCATGGGCGGGTCAGCCTGACGAAGGGTCGATGAACCAGACCCGGCGGATACGCTCGGGCCCGACTTCGTAGATCGCCACCGCCTCCTTCGGGCTTCCCCCGTCGATCGCGACGCATTCGAAATCCACCACGAAACGGTCGAGCTCGATGCGCTGTCGGAGCGCGAAACTCATACGACCCCGGGCGAAGACCTGTGCCCAGACCTGCTCGATCGCGGGCACGCCTGCGGCGACTACCCGGCCCGACGGGAGATCGGCGCACACGGCATCCTCCTCGTAGAACGACGCAAATGCCCGGGCATCGCCCCGGACATAGGCCTCGATCTGCTCGTCGACGATCTCGCTCGCCTGTTTCACATGCCCTCCCGCTTCACAAAAAACATAATTGTGTTATGTTTTAGCGTAGCAGATTTTTCCCGGATATCCCATGCCGACACGAAGTATCTTCATCTCCGCC
Source organism: uncultured Woeseiaceae bacterium (assembly GCA_964421805.1). Lineage (GTDB taxonomy): Bacteria > Pseudomonadota > Gammaproteobacteria > Steroidobacterales > Woeseiaceae > Lentisalinibacter. The sequence goes on along the minus strand of CAYQZN010000009.1, from coordinate 13,825 downwards.
GACATCGAGGGTTGTGCCGGCGTCGCCAGCCAGCAGGCGCTGGGCCCCGGCGAATGGGAGTGGCAGGCGGCGCGGGAGTGGATGACCGGTGAGGTGGCCGCAGCCTGCGAGGCCGTTCTGTCCGCGGGTTACGACGAGGTGATCGTCGCCGACGGCCACGGCAATGCCCAGAACCTGATGCCGGAGCGCCTGCCGCCGCGCACCCGGCTCGTCCGTTCATGGCCACGGCCCCTGCTGCAGATGGAGGGCGTCCAGGAGCCTTCGGTGGAGGGTTGCTTCTTCATCGGCTTCCATAACGGTGTTCAGGGCCATGGAGGCATACTCGCCCATACCTATCATGGTGGCGCCATCCGGGACCTCCGCGTGAACGGAGAGAGCGCGTCCGAAGGTTATTTCAACGCCGCGCTCGCCGGCGAGCTCGGCAAGCCGGTACTGCTGGTCACGGGTGACGACGCGGCCTGTGGCGACGCCGCACGCTATGCGCCGCAGGCCGTGACCTGCCCGGTGAAAACGGCGATAGGCTGGCGGGCCCAGACGGCGATGACCCCTGTGGAGGCGTGTGAAGCCATCGGCAGCGCCGCCGCCGCGGCACTGGATGGCGGGTCCGGCCATACCCCATTCGTCATCCCCGCCCCGGTGGAGATCGAGGTGGAGATGACGACCCGGGTCGCCGCTGAGATGCTGGGCTATCTCCGTGCCGTCGAACCGGTCGGGCCCTACACGATCCGTACGGTCTGCGAATCGATGCGGGAGGCCATGCAGTTCGTCTCGTTCCTTATCCTCTACAGCCCCACCGGGAAGATCGCCCTGTGAGCGCCGGGCCGGCAGGAAACCGGGGAAGATTGCTGCCGTCCGTCGCCGAGGCGATCGGCGATACGCCGCTGGTCGAACTCGCCAGGATGACGGCCGACGTCGACGGCCGGATACTGGCCAAACTCGACTATCTGAACCCCGGATTCTCGAAGAAGGACCGCATCGCCCTGCGCATCATCGAAGACGCGGAACGCTCCGGAGAACTCACCAGCGGACGCCCCGTCATCGAGCTCACCAGCGGCAACACCGGCACCGGCGCTGCCATCGTCTGCGCAGCCAGGGGCTACCGGTTCATCGCCGTCATGTCGGCCGGTAACTCGCCGGAACGCGCCCGGATGATGCGCGCCCTCGGCGCCCGCGTGGAGATCGTACCCCAGGCACCGCAGTCGCAACCTGGCCAGGTATCGGGGAAGGATCTGGCGCTGGTAGAGGCCCGCACTCGCGAACTCGAACAGGAACTGCAGGCGTTCCGCATCGACCAGTTCGCCCGCCGTGGCAATGCGGATGCCCACGAGTTCACCACCGGGCCGGAGATCTGGGAGGCCTCGGGCGGCTCGATCACGGCATTCTGCGACTTTGCAGGCACCGGCGGCAGCTACGTCGGATTGCTGCGCGCCTTCCGCAAGCACAATCCGGACGTTCGAGGCTACGTCGTCGAGCCGGAAGGCGCCGCCGCACTCGCCGGCCATGCAATCACGGAGCCCAACCACCGTATTCAGGGCGGCGGCTATGCGATGGATCATCTGCCGCTGCTGGATGGAGAACCGGTGACCGGCTATATCGCCATGCCCGACGCCGAGGCAATCGAGGTCTGCCGCCGCCTCGCGCGCGAAGAAGGCATCTTCGCCGGCTTCTCTGCAGGCGCCAATGTCGCCGCCGCGCTGCGCCTGTTGCGTGGGCCCGAGAAGGGCGGCGTCATCGCCGTGATGATCTGCGACTCCGGTCTCAAGTACCTGTCCACCGATCTGTGGCCCTGACGAGGACGCGAAAGAAAGTGGAGCGATCGATCGACCTCTCGGACCAGGACGACGTCTACATCGACGAGGGACCCATCTCGGGCCCTGCAGGCGGTCACCTGATCGAAGTCACCATCGACGACTCGCTGATGGCGCTGCCGCGCCTCTTCGGGCTCATGCCGGGCCTGCTGCTCACCCCGGCGGCGACCGAATCGCGTTCACTGGGCGACGGCGCCGTGCTGGTCCGGCTGTTGTTCGAGCGCGCGGACAACGGTCAGATCGACCGGTTGCAACGCAAGCTGCTGCAACTCCCGGAAACCATCTCGGTCGAGGAGGCTCGCTTGCCAATGCGCCGGACCGGATAAGCCGGCTCCGTCGACCTGGAGGCCGACAAGCGCAAGTCTATACGGTATCCTCAGGACTGACTATTGAGGACGGCAGGATGACGACCGGCAATACCGCGAAAAGGAAGCGCATCCCGACCAAACTCGCGCGCCGCGAGCCGAAGGGAAAGAAAGGCAAGAAATCCAAGAAACTGATTCAGAAGGCCATCATCGATCTGGTCAGCGTCGATGGCCTCGGCCTTAGGGACATCAAGCTCGACGCCATCTGCCGCAAGGCAGGTCTGACCATCGGTGCTTTCTATTTCCATTTCGAGAACAAGGATGCGGCCATCGAGGAGACCGCTGCCGACCACCTGAACGAGTTCGCAGAGCAGTTGCTGACTGAGCCCGCGCGGGAAGATCTGCGAGAAGAACTCGAGCGCATCATCGAGGCCTATGTCGTGGCCCTCGCGCAGAATCGCAAGATGATGCTACTGGTCTACACCACATTGCGCCGCAGCCCCGCCGTCCACGAAGTCTACGTCCAGCAGCACTTCAAGGTCGCCGACCGCCTGGAAGGGCTAGTCAAGGCCGCCCGGAAAGGCCGTGGTGGCAGGGGGAAGAACACGCAGCTGATCGTCGAATTCCTGATGGCGGGTATCGAGAGCCTCGGCGAAAATATCTATCTCTGGAACGACGAGCGTATGTCGAAACTGGGCAAGGACCCTAAGGCCCTCTCGCGCAAGCTGGCCGACATCTGGCTGGCGGTCGCCCGAACCGAATTCTCCTGAGCCGAGTTTTCCTGATCCTGTCGTTTCAGTCGAGGGCTTCAGGTTCCTGACTGACATCCACACCGTCGGCGAAGTCCGCGGGCTCCAGTGGCACCTGGAAGGTTTCGAGAAAGCTCGCGACCATCAGGTAGTAGGCAATCGTGATCTGCAGCTCGACTGCTTGCCGGACGCCGAATCGATCAACGGCCTCTGCCGTCATTTCCGGTGTCGGACGACCGTGGTCGACGATGTGATCCACCCAGGCGCACACGAGACGGCCCTCCTCGGATAGAACCTCGAAGCTCCCCGATATCGCCTCCCCTATCTCGGTGTCAGTGAGGCCGACGTCACGCCCGATACGCCGGTGGTGGGCCAGCTCGTAGTCACTGCCGGCCCGAGCCGCCGCACGCAGGATCGCGATTTCGCGCAGCCCAGGGTCGAACGATGTCTGATACAGGATGCGGCCGCCGAGCTCCGCCACGCCGCGGGCCACGGCGGGCGCGTGCGCCATGGCCTTGAAGAGGTTGATGGGAGGCACATCCGCCAGAAACTGATCTACTTCCTCATCGCCGGTCCTGCCCTCGATCAGAGCCAGTACTGTCATGTCCGCCATCCTCCATCGACCAAAAAAGACGGTCGTATCCGTTGCCGATTCAATACCAAAAGCATAACATTATTATGTTTTCTACGCGCCAGATATCGGCCTACGCGGGCACCACGGGCCTTGCCGGCCCGGAGCCCGCAGGTCCAGGGAGACGCCACCGGGATGAACCTGCCACTACGAACGGACAGCGCCTTTCACCCGGCGGTCCCCGAACCCCGCGACACGGGTCACCTCGAGGTCGGCGACGGCCACCGGATCTGGTGGGAAGAGATCGGCTCGCACACGGGCGTCCCGGTCGTCGTGGTCCACGGCGGGCCCGGTGGCTGCATCCGCCCCTATTACCGCCGCCTGATCAACCCCCACTCACACCGGGGTATCTTCTTCGATCAACGGGGCTGCGGCCGCTCGCAGCCGAGGGGTGCGCTGACAAACAATACGACTCGGCATCTGATCGCCGACATGGAGCGCCTGCGTACGGCACTGCGCATCAGCAAATGGGTGGTGGTCGGCGGCTCGTGGGGCTCTACCCTGGCGCTCGCCTATGCTGAGACGCATCCCGAACATCTCCTCGCCCTGGTGGTATCCGGTGTCTTCCTCGCTCGCGACGTGGATCGGCGCTGGCTCTGGCAGGACGCACGGGCCGTTTTCCCCGAGGTCTACCACGAGAGAGACGCTGTGCTGCCTCCGGACGAGAGAGCGGATCCGCTCAGCGCATTCAGCCGGCGGATATTCGATGACGATCGTGAGCGCGCCATCGAGGCCGCTTCTCATCTTGCGGCGGCGCAAGGGCAGACGCTGGATCTGATGCCCTCTCCGGAGCCGGAGCCGCCTCCCCGCTTCGACGACAACGATCTCGCGGATGCGCGGATCAATCTCCATTACGAGACGAACGCCTACTTCCTGGAGGAAGGACAGCTGCTACGCGAAGCCGCACGGCTGCAAGGGATTCCCGGCGCCATCATTGCAGGCAGAGCGGACATGTGCACACCGCCACTCGGCGCCTGGGACCTCGCTCGCGCCTGGCCGGATGCCCGCCTGTCCATCGTGGCCGCCGCCGGCCACCGATGGAACGACGAGGTCCTGGGCCGCGTGATCGTCCCGGAGATCGAGCGCCTGGCAGGAACGGCTGGTCGCTGAGGCTGCCTCGGCGGCGAGCCTCATTCGGCTTCGTCGGCGCCTCCTGCGACGGCATCACGGATGAGCGCGTCCAACTCCGCTTCGGTGTACTCGCCCGCCTCGATCAGCACGTCCGCCAGCGGACGATTCTCGGCCGCCGCCCGCTGCACCAGCTCCGTTGCACGGCCATAGCCCCGCTCCCCCGCCAGCGTCGTGCCTATCGCCGGCGACGAGCGCAGATTGAGCCGGGTCCTCTCCTCGTCCACGGTAATGCCGCGGATGCACTGCCTCGCCAGCAGAGCGGTCCCGCGTTGCAGCAGGCGCAGACTCGACAGCAGCTCGTACGCAATGAGCGGCTCGTTGTGGTTGATCTCGTGCAGTCCATCCGTCGCCGCGGCGATCACGGTAGCGTTCGCGCCGGCTACGGCGTGCGCGATCTGACGGAGCGCCATCGGCACGACCGGGTTCACCTTGCCGGGCATGATGGAGGAACCGGCCTGCAATTGCGGCAGCCTGAGTTCGCCGACACCGCCCGCCGGGCCTGAGGACAGCGTGATCAGATCAGTGGCGATCTTGCCCAGGACGGATGCCGCCGCGGCCAGCTCGCCGGAGAAACGCACGAATCCGTCGGCATTGCTGAGGGCGTCGAAAAGATCCTCGGCAGGAACCACATCGAGCCCCGTGGTCCCGCGCAGCGCATCGAACACCGCCTCTCGGTAGCCGGGCGGAGCGCCATAGCCGGTGCCGATCGCCGTCGCACCGAGCGGCAGGACGAGAAGGTCACTGCGCGCGGCCGCCAGCCGATCGCGCGCACGGGCCGCGCCCGCCGCATAAGCCCCGAACGCCTGTCCGACGGTCATCGGCTGGGCATCCTGGAAGCAGGTGCGCCCCAGGCGAAGGATGGCCGAAAACTCCGCTTGCCGGGCGGTGAGCGCCCCGGCCAGTTCGTCGAGCACGCCGATGAGCTCGCCCGCCGCCGTATGACATGCCAGGCTGATCGCGCTGGGCACCACATCGTTGGTCGACTGGGAACGGTTCACGTGGTCGTTCGGGTGCACTCTGGCGTAATCACCCGGGTTACCACCGAGCCGCACTATGGCGGCGTTGGCGAGCACCTCGTTGACGTTCATGTTGAGCGAGGTGCCGCCCGCCCCCTCCAGCAGATCCACCACCAGCCAGTCGGACAGGCGGCCGGAGCGCATGTCGTCACAGGCACGGACGATGGCATCCGCCCGCTCCGCATCGAGGCAGCCCGTGCGGCGGTTTGCCGCGGCAGCCGCCTGCTTGACGGCGGCGAAGCCGGCGACGAGTCCGGGCTCGTCCCCGAGCGTGCGCCCCGAGAAATCGAAGTACTCGACGGCGCGGGCCGTATTGAGGCCGTACAGGCATTCGGCCGGCAACTCGACCGTGCCGTATGCGTCATGCTCTTTCCGGACGGGCGTTGCCACTCAACTGCTCCCGTACGAGTCAGCCGCGGGCCGCGCCCCCAGCCTGCCCCGCGTAGCGATCAGGATGGCGAGCGCAATGATGATGACCAGCCACGTGCGCACGTCGAGCCCCGTCGCACCCTGCAGAGGCCCTTGCAGCGCTTTGCTCCAGACATTCGTTCCACCGTGCACGATGATCCCCGCCCAGGCGCTGCCGCCGGTCAGAAAGAACACCCAGGTGATGATGATCGACAGCGCCACGCACAGCAGCAGGAACAGCAACTGCATGCCGAAGAACGCCATCAAGTCGATACCGCCCAGCAGCGGTGTTATCTCCCGCGGCAGATGCCAGGCCCACCACAACACCCCCAGCAGGGCCGTGGCGCGCAACGGCGAGCCGGATCGGTCCAGCAGGAGCGGCAGGGCATAACCGCGCCATCCCAGCTCCTCGAGAGTGCCGCCTTCGTCGATCAGGAGACCGAGCAGCAATACGCCGACCGCCGGAACGACTGCGCCACCCAGGACGGAATACGGGATATCGAAGGCATACGGCCCTGCCAGCCGATCCGTCAACCAGAGGTAGAGCAGTGAGATTGCGAGATAGGCACCGATGACCCCCGCCCAGACCGTGAGGCCCCGCTGCCAGGTCACATCGCCGCACCAGGGCTTCAGGCGCTGCAGCAGGCTCCCGAGCCCGTCCGCACCCGAGCGGATCAGCACCGCCGCCACGGCCGCCAGGGTCGGCGCCGCCGCGAATATCAGGATGAGCAGGCCGGCGACATGACCGTCCAGGGCGAAAGCGGCAATGCCCACCAGGTTCATGTAGCTGCCCCGCGACTCAATGAAGGCCCAGAGCTCCATGGGCCATGCCGCCGTGCCGGGGTCCACGAGGATCATGACGAAGCCGCAGACCACCACCCCGGTGGCGATGAGTACCGCCAGCACGTAGAAGGCCGCCAGCGGATAGGCATCGAACGCTCGCTTCAGCATCTTGTTATCGCTCCCGGCCTGCTCGCTTCTCAGCGCCTCGCGTCCCGTCTCATGCGGTCTGCACCGCAGCCCCATCGCGGATCCGAATGATACCCGCCGTCACCTGCTCCACGATCTCGTCGATGTCGGATCTCGTCATCGGCGTCGACAGAACGATGCCACCCGGCGGTATGATCTGGACACCGTTGTTCAGGAGGAACCGATGCAGCGCCATGCCGCGTTCGAGGGCGCCGGCCTGCATCACGCCGAAGAAGCCCCGGTAATCGGCGGGCGGCTCGCCGGCAAGAAACAACGCGCTCAGCGATCCGACGCCCGCGACGTAGCCGTCCGTTCCCGTCTCGTCGAGCGCCCGCCGCAGCCCCGCGCGGAGGTAGTCACCCAGGCCGTTCAGGCGCTCCAGCGCTTCCGGGGTCAGCTGCTCCAGCGCGGCGCTGCCGGCGGCCATGGACATGGGATTCGCGAAAAACGTCCCCGAGTGCTCGATGGCGAGCGGGCCTGCGCTATGGTCAAACAGCGCCATGACTTCTGCGCTGCCGCCCACGGCGCCGATGGGCATGCCGCCGCCGATGACTTTCCCCAGCACCGTGATATCCGGCTTAATTCCTACCTCCCCCTGGGCACCGTGGTAACCGATGCGGAACGAGAACACCTCGTCGAATATCAGCAGGGCATCGAGGTCCCGGGTCACCGACCGGATCATGTCGAGATAGGCGGGCGAGGCCTCGATGAACCCCATGCGCGAGACGACCGGGTCGATGATGACCGCCGCCAACGAATCGGCGTGCGCACGCAGGATCGCCTCGGCCGCCTCGACGTCGTTGAAAGGGATCACGATCGTATCCTGCTGCACGCCGGCCGGGATGCCGTTGGTCGCCGGCACCGGCGCCGGCGCGTCGGACGCGCCCCAGGAGGACGGGTCCGGGCTCAGGCCGAACTCCACGGAGTCATAGCTCCCGTGATACGCGCCCTCCACCTTGGCGATGCCGCTGCGACTCGTAAAGCCGCGTGCGCAGCGGCACGCGAACATCATGGCCTCCGAGCCCGAATTCGCGAAGCGAATCAAATCTACGCCGGGCAGACGCCCGGTGAGGATCTCAGCCAGTTCGATCTCGACTTCAGTGGGTGCCCCGACACTCAGCATCGCCGATATCTGCTCTCCGAGAGCCTGGAGAACCGCCGCGTTGCCATGACCATGGATGAGCGACGACATATTGTTGACGGCGTCTATCCGCGTCACGCCGTCCACGTCGGTGAGGCGACAGCCCTCCCCGCGTGCGGCATACACCGGATACGGTGGGTACAGCACACTGTGCCGACTGTTGCCGCCGGGAAGCGAACGCGACGCCCGCGCCGCCAGGCGGGCTGATCGCGAATCATCGTCAGGAAATGCCACCGCAACCCCCTCAGGTTTGCCCGAAACTGCCGAGACCAATACAATAACATAACTTTGTTACGTTATAGGGGGAGAACGGACTTGGGGCCAATGCCCGACACAGTCCGGATGGGGCGGCCGGCCCGGCTAGCCTACGGGGTCGGTTCCGTCGGCGCGGGCATCTATTCCACGGTGCCGGGAATCCTCCTGCTGTACTTCATGACCCAGGTGCTGGAGGTGCCCATCGGCCTCGCTGCACTCGCCCTGCTCGTGCCGAAAATCGCCATCATCGTGATCGATCCGCTGATCGGGAACCTCTCGGACGGCTGGCGCTCCCGTTGGGGACGGCGGAGGCCATTCCTGGTGGTTGGAGCGCTTTCCAGTGGCGGTTTCTTCTTCCTGCTCTTCAATGCACCGTCTCTCGGCAGCCCGGCACTGACCACTTTGGGGGTCGGGATTGCGTATCTCCTCGCTTCGGTGAGTTTCTCCGTCTTCGCCGTGCCTTACATCGCCATGGCCGCGGAACTGACCCGGCCGGGTCCTGAGCAGTCCGCCCTGATCGCGTGGCGCATGTTCTTCGTCTTCGTCGGAGTACTGCTCGGTATGGCCGTCGGCCCGCTACTCGTCGACGTCTTCGGCCCGCGGACGAACGGCTATGCCGCCATGGCGGCGATACTGGCCGCGCTGTCGACGGTGCTCATGCTGATCACCGCCGTCTTCACGCCGGCGCCGGCAACGCCGGCGGAGCGGCAGTCACAGACCGGCCTGTTGTCCGCCATCCGGCATGCCCTAAGTTCTGCCCTGTACCGGCGGGCTCTCATCACGTACGGGATCGCGATACTGGCGTTGGGCGCCGCGACGGCAGGTGCCCCCTATTTCGTGACTTTCGCGCTGGGACGCGACGAGAGCAGCCTCGCCCGGCTGCTGTTCGGGCAGATCCTGCTGTCGCTGGCGGTCATGCTGCCGTGGGCCAGGGCCGTGGGAAGGTTCGGCGCCAGACGAGCGCTGACCGCCGCCTGCGTCTTCACGGGGTTCGCACAACTCGCCCTGTTCTTCCTCGACCCGGCCGCGAGATTCGCCTACTTCGTCATGGTCTACGCGATCGCCGGCATCGGCGTCGGCGGCGTCCAGGTCGCCGCCTTCTCCTGGCTGGCCGAATTGTCGATACGTCGCGTCGGGGACGACGGCGACGGCCGTGAGAGCACGCTCGCCGGCATCTGGACCGCCACGGAGAAACTCGGACTCGCGCTCGGCCCGGCTCTCACCGCGGTGGTACTCGCGATCGCCGGATTCGACAGCGGCGCAGATGTCTCACTCCAACCCGAAGGTGCTGTCTCTGCAACCCAACTGACCGTCTCGTTGTTCCCGGCAGCCCTGCTGTTCATCGCCGCGGCGGTCACGCGGACCCCGACGCGTAAGAGTGCAACAACCGCCCGGCCATCCACTGCACCGGCACGCACGCTCCTGCCGCCGGATGCGGTGGACTGATCCGTCACCATTCCCCTCACACCCGCTACGGAGGACTATCCCATGGAAACAACCGAATTCGAGCCCGCCGATCTCGCCGCCCAGCTGCCGGCCGTGCCGACGCCGCTCCACCCCGCGATCCTGCGCGAGACGGATTCGATTCCGTTCGTCGACCTCGGTGACGGCTCTCACATGCAGCTTCTGCACGTCGACCTGAGCCAGGGCATCTGGGTGGTACGCATGCGATTCGAGCCCGGCTGCAAAATCGACAAGCACTACCACACCGGTCCGGTTTTCGCTTTCACCGTGCGGGGTGCCTGGCATTATCTCGAGTACCCGGAGCAGGTGAATCGGGAGGGCTCCTACCTGTTCGAGCCTGCCGGCTCGGTGCACACGCTCGCGGCACTGCCCGACGGCAAGGAGCCTGCGGAGGTCTGGTTCACCGTATTCGGCGCGAATGTGAACATCGACGATAACGGCAATGTGATCAACATCCTCGATGCCGCCACGGTGCTCGGCGTATTTCGCGAACTCTGCCGCCAGTACGGCTACTCGTCGGACAATGTAATCGTCGCCGGACTCTGAGACTCGATGCCGGCGGCGACGCCGCCGGCCCTTCAGACCGTCACCGACTCTCCGTACTCTCTGAGAAAGTTCTCGTCCAGCGCGGCACCGAGACCGGGCCCGTCGGGGAGCCGGATGAGCCCGCCCCGATCCGGCACGTAGGTCATACCGCCGATGACCGGATCGGCATCCCAGTTATAGGCCGAATCCAGGTCGACGAAACGGATGCCGGGTCTTGCCGCTGCCAGATGCGCCGCCGCGGTAAGACCGAGACGCGACTCCTCGAAGCAACCCACCATGCATGCGCAGCCGGCCGCGTCGGCGACGGCCTCGATTCTCGTCGCCATGGCGAGACCGCCAGCCTTGCCCAGCTTTATATTGATGAAATCCGCGGCATCGGAGCGAATCACCTCCAGTGCATCGCACGCCGTGAATACGCTCTCGTCCACACAGATCGGGGTTCGCAGGACTCCTCGCAGTTCCCGCAGGCTGCGGAGCCGCGCTGCCGCGACCGGCTGCTCCGCGTACTCGAGGTCCAGCGACGACATCGCATCAAGATTGCGGACGGCAGTCGGGTAGTCCCAGCCTCCGTTGCTGTCTATCCGCAAGCTGCGTTCCGGTCCAGCCAGATCCCTGACCGAAGCAACATGGGCCAGGTCCGCGATGCCGGCGCGGCCGGTCTTCACCTTGATGGCGCCGAAGCCTGCGGCGACGAGCTGGCGCGCCCGATCCGCCGTCTCCTCCACCGAATCGCACAGCCCGATCGTCGCGTCGGTAAGGAGTTCCCGGGCCTCGCCGCCGAGAAACCGGTAGAGCGGCATACCGGCATGACGCGCCGCGATATCGTGCAGCGCCATATCGAAGGCCGAGCGCAGCGACGGCTCGCCGACCGTCAACTCACCGATCTCTCGCATGCGCACGGCTATTGCCAGCGGATTCGCGTCGAGGATGTGCCGGGCGAAAGCCGGCGCCATGGCGAAATTGCTGTCCGCCGAGTCGCCGGTGATGAACGGGAACGCACTGGCTTCGCCCCAGCCGGTCGGACCGGTATCCGTGCAGATCTTCACGGCGACATTGGCGCCACCGACGAAGTGTCCCGAGGCGATCTTCAGACCCTGCGCCCGAGGCACCCGGTATCGGAAGATCTCGATCCTGTCGATCTTCATCCCTCAGCCCCCCTCTCTGCTGCGTCATGTTGCGAGCCCGGCCAGCTCGCATCCCGCACGAACAGCCGTCCCTTCAGCAGCAGGTAGTCATGGCGGCCATCCTGATCGGCGCCGACAAAATTGACATTCGGTGCGACCGCCCCGTCCGCCACGGAACGGGCGGAGAAGGTCTCGTCACCGAGTCGCTCGAGTCGAAACGTCTCGGCGGCCTCTCCCTCGTTCCCGGGCAGTTCCACCAGCCGCAGCCCGCTCCCGTCGTGCTCAACGTCCACGCTGCCGAGACTGTTGCTGAACCGGCCGAGTAAGCCGCGAACCGATGCATTCCGCCGAGGTACTGCATGCGCACCGGATTCCGGAGTGCGGGCGCCCCGAATCTCGCGCAGGAGTTCTTCGCGGCAAATCCGATTCAGTTCCCGGGAATGGCGGTTCTGGCCGTTCGTAAATACAACGATTGCTGCATCGGCGGCCGGATCGATGAGGAGCTGACTGGAACAGCCTGTCACTCCACCGTCATGGCCGATGCAGCCGTTGTCGTACAGGGTAAAACCGAGGCCCCAGGCGGCGGCGCGCAGAGCGTTATCCGGCGGCAGCGTGTGCTGGAGTTCCAGCATCCGTCGCAACGTGCGCTCTTCCACCACGCGGCGACCATCTCGCCCCTGCCCGCCGCTCAGGATAACGCGTGCGAAGGAAAGCAGATCACTGACCGACTGCAGCATGAAACTGCCTGCCGGAGTCATGCTCTTCGAGAAACAGGCACCCTGCACGCTCGGCGAGCCGTCGTCACCATCAGGGAACAGATGACCCGCCGCCACGCGGAAGCGGGGCATCTCATAGGGATTGGTAACCGTGTGTGACAGTCCCGCCGGGGCGATCACCAGGCTGTGGACGGCCTCTTCCCACGACGCTCCTGTGGCGTTCTCCAGCACCCGGCCGAGCAGGACGTATCCGGCGTTGCTGTAAGACCACAGACGGCCTGGTCGGAACAGCAACGGAATCTTCGCGCACTTGCTAACGTAGCCCTCAATGCCCGACTGGTCAGTCAGCAGGTAGTCACCATCGAGGCCCGAGGTATGACTCAGGAGCTGCCGCAAAGTCACGGCATTCTCGACACGCTCCGGGGTCAGCGCGACGCCGGGCAGCGCACTGGATACCGGCGCGTCCAGCTGCAGCCGCCCCTTCTCCACCAGCGCCATCACCGCGAGGGCGGTATAGAGCTTCGTGATCGACCCGATCTGAAAAAGCGACTCCGACGTCGCCCGCACACCGGTCTCGAGGTTCAGGAGGCCCGACAACGCGATGCGTTGCTCTCCCTGGGACACCAGCCCTGCCGCCAGGGCTGGAGCGCGAAAGCGGTTCCGTGTCTCCGCGATGAAAGTCTCGAGATCGATGGGCATAGCGGCGTGGTCCGGTGCGATCCGACGTGTCTTCCCTGAGGCAGATTCTGCCCGACTCAGGCCAAAAACAAAACTTTCTTATGTTTTTGTTTCATTCGGACAGCCACTCCTATAAAGTTCGTCTTGCGCCGATTTGATATCAGCTTGCGGGCGCTCGATAAGTACAGCTAAAGCGAGTCGCCACCCGGCCTCCGCTTCAGCTGGCCGGGTGGGAACCTCCCTATTGTCGAGCGCCGCGGCTCCAGCGCGAGGAGTTGAGGACGTGACGCATTCGAAGACCAGCGGATTTCAGGGGGCGGAGATCGCCGTCCTCAAGTTCGGCAGTTCTATCCTGCGTGACGTGCACGCCGTGCCCGGCGCCGTCCACGAGATCTACCGCCACGTGCAGGACGGCCAGTCCGTCGTGGCCGTAGTCTCCGCCCTCATGGGCGAGACCGATCGCCTGCTGGATATGGCGAAGGCCCTCGACGAAGAGGCGGATCCCTGGTGCATCGCCGAATTTCTCAGCACCGGTGAGCGCCAGAGTGCTCTGCTGCTGTCCATGGCGCTGGAGCGTGCCGGCCTTAGCTGCGCGGTCGCCGAACCGGCCGCCATCGACCTCCGGGCAGAAGGCGCCGCTCTGGACTCCGACCCGGTCTCAGTGGATGCAGACACCCTGCGCCGGCAAATCGCCTCTGCCCAAGCCGTCGTACTGCCCGGCTTCTACGCGGTGGACGCGGACGGCCGTACGGTACTGCTGGGCCGCGGCGGTTCGGACGACACCGCGCTGTTCATCGCGCGGGAACTGGGCGCCGCCTGCCGTCTGGTGAAGGACGTCGGCGGCATCTTCGAGCGCGACCCGGCCGTTCCCGGCCCGGCCCCGC
>CAYQZN010000008.1:0-25870 GCA_964421805.1 uncultured Woeseiaceae bacterium | reverse complement strand
TCATGCTTTCTCATGGATGATCTCCGGTTTCCTGTAATTCGGCTCAGCGGTTGTCGGGCGTGTACCGGGTGGGTGAGGTGCAGGCAGAACAGTCGTCCCTTCATCTTCCCCTCTCCTTATTGGTGTCTGCCGTACCCGGCCTGCCCCGGCCCTGCGACAGGGCCTCCAGCCAGCCCCGGACCTCATCGGCGAGTTCGGCAAGCAGCTGTTCGTACTCGCAGACCCGCTCGGCATTGCCACCGCAATCCCGGCGTTTCCGGTCCTCGAGCGCGATGGCGCAGCGGCGATAGTCGTCACACAGTTCGCGGAAGGTGGGATGCTCCCGGAGACCCTGCTCGATGAGCGCGCCGTGGCCGGGGAACGCCCGCTGGATCAGCAGCCTCGTAGATTCCCTTTGCCCCATTGAGGACCCCGGACTTCCGCTCTCTGGCCGGCGGAGTTTGAGTTCCGCCCGCAATTTGGCAGAATTGTCACGCTGGGGACCAGATCCCGGTAGTGGGCTGCCAGAGTCGAATGTAGCCTACATCTCGTTACCCGCGCGGCGCGGTTGGTTTACCGACGGACAGGTCTCCCGGCATGGACAGCGACGGCAACGCGGAACCAGAGCACGACGTAGAGCCGAGCAGCGGGCTTTTTCCCGCTGCCATCCGCCAGCAGCTCGACCGCATACTGGCCAGCCCCGAATTCCACGCCACCGACAAGATGCGCGACTTCCTCCGATTCGTCGTGGAGGAGAAGCTTGCGGGCCGATCGCACAAGCTCAAGGGTTATACCGTCGCGCTCGAGGTGTTCGGGCGGGGCGATGACTTCGACGCCACCAACGACCCCATCGTGCGCATACAGGCCGGACGGCTGCGCAGGGCACTCGATCGCTACTACCTGGCCGCCGGCGCCCACGACCCGATCCTGATCGACATCCCCAAGGGGCGCTACATCCCGCGGTTCTCCACACTGCCGGGCCCGTCGGCTCATGACCAGGTGCAGGCTGCACGGGATGCCGCTGCGCGTCCGGACGAGCCCGGTACGCCGTCGATCGCAGTGATGCCATTCCAGGATCTCGTCGGCGACCCCGAGCGGCTGCCGCTGGCCACGGGCCTCACGGAAGAACTCATCACCGAGCTGGCCCGCTTCCAGGACATCGCGGTGATCGCCTGTCACGCGCCTGCACCGTCGTCCGGGTTGCCGGCGGATCCCGTCGAGATCGGGCGCACGACCGGCGCGCGGTTCGTGCTGGAGGGCACGCTGCGACGGGACGCGGAGGTGGAGAAGGTGTCGGCACACCTGTTCGACACGGCCAGCGGCCAGCAGGTCTGGGCGGAGGCGTTCAGCCATCCTCTGGAGGCGAGTCGTCTTATCGCCACACAGGAGCAGATCGCCAGCCAGGTGGTCTCGGCCGTCGCCAGCGAGTACGGCATCATCGCCAGGCGCCTGTCATCCGAGTCGAGGAAGAAGGCCCCCAGCGAATTGCAGACCTACGAGACGATGCTGCGCTACTACGACTACCAGATCGCGCCGTCGCCGAATGCGGCACAGGCATGCGTCGCGGCCCTCCGGCTGGCCGCCGAGCGCGAGCCGGAATACGGTCCGCTGTGGTCCGCGCTCGCCACGCTGCACTGCCAGATGTACACGTTCGACGCGCACACCGTCGACCACCCGCTGGAAACCGCACTCGATTATGCGCGCAAGGGCGTATTCCTGGAGCCGGGCTCGCAGCTCGCACGGCTGATACTCGCCTACGCGAGCTACGTGGCCGACGATGCCGAGGCCTTCCGGGAGGAATCCGGCATCGCGCTCTCCCTGAATCCGAACTCGCCCTACACCGCCGGCACCATCGGCTACATGCATACGCTGCGCGGGGAAGTCGATATCGGCCTGCCGCTGCTGGACCGGGCCACCGCCTGCAATCCGCGTCACCCGCTGTGGTTCCTCGGCGCCTATATCATCGATCATCTCCTGCACCATGACTACGAGCGGGCGCTGGCGGAGACGCGGAAACACCATCCGTTCCTGGAATTCTGGGACGACGTCATGATCGCGGCCATGCTGGGTATGCTGCACCGCGTCGAGGAGGCCGAGCCCCATGTCGCGGCACTGAAGGAGCGCAAACCGGACTTCGCGGGCCGCGCCCGCGAGCTCCTCGAGCGCTCGCTGAAGATTCCCGATCTCGTCGACGACCTGCTCGACGGCCTGCGGCGCGTCGGGCTGGCCGACTGACCGGGAGCAGGACCCGCCCGGGGCCGCGGCAGGATTCAGCCGAAGTCGAACGTCACGCCGATGGAGAGCGCTACACCGGGGTCCAGCAAACCATACTCCTGCCCGTCGAGTTCCACGTCATCGCGCCCGCCGGGGAGCCACGCCGAGATTCCCGCCTGGATGCGATACGCCCAGCGCCTGCCGATCGATCCGGACATGAAACGCAGACCCGCGCCGCCCAGCAGCACCGGCCGATCCGCGCTGTCCGATTCCCGTCCCGCCAGCGCACCCTCCCCGATCAGCCGTTCCCGGCGCCAGCCGGCGCCGATGGAGACGTAGCCGGCCAGCCAGTCACCCGAGGCGTAGACGGGGTGCTCCCATTCGAGCCCGATGCCGAGCTGGATCGACTGCCGGTAGAGCGCCGGGTCATCGCCATACTGGGGCTCGCCGAAGTCGGCCGAGACGAATACCGACTCGTGCCAGGCACTGCTCTCGTCGACGGCGAACGTGCTCGCATAGCGTCCCGCCAGGTGCAGATGTACGTCCGGCACCAGGAAGCCCGTCTCCAGGCCCAGCCGGGGCGGTCGGACGGTGACCCCGTGTGCGGCCGATTCGAGGGACAGCAGGCGCAACTGTCCGTAGGAGGCCTCCTCGTGGAACTGCTGCACCGTCTCCAGCACGAGACCGCCGAAGCGCAGCCCGAGCACGAAGGCGAGATCCTCTTCGGCGTCGGCGGTCGCCCGCTGCACGGGTTCCCGATAGCCCGAACGCCAGTCCTGCCTGAGTCCGGTCCACAGGTCGAAGCCGCCGCGCCCGGCGACGGCGAAGGCGCCGGCGGTGGCGTCGAATTGCCCGTCGCTGGTCGCGAGCGCCCGCGCCCGGACCCACCAGGCGAGCCGCCAGGCGCCCGGGCGGGCGAACGGCGCCAGGTGCTCCGCATCCAGCCAGGCCGTCGCGTCGGTCCCGTCCTCGGGCCGGTACGGCAAGTCCTTCAGCTCGCTGTCGATGAGACGGTGGAAGCCGTTCTGCATCCTCTCGCCGCGGTAATCGCCGACGGTTCGCAGCCCGAGTCCGCCGCTTAGCCGGCTGATCGACCCGGCGCTGCGCCGATCCAGGAACCGGTAGCCGAGCGAAGCGGAGAGCTGGTCCAGCCGGCCCTCGGCGCCCGGCTCGGACAGCGTCAGCATGCTGTGGTCGAGGACCGCGCTCCAGCGTTCGTCGAGGGCCGCGGAGAACGCGAGCTGCTGCGTGCGGAAGTCATCGACCTCGCCGCCACGGCCGAGCGCATCGTTGGAGAAGACGAGATCGAGGCGCGGCGCCAGATGCGGCGGCAGCATCGAGGGCATGCCCGGGATGTCGCCGGCATGGGACGGGAGGGCCAGGGTCAGGGCCAGTAACTGGACGATCGCCGCCAGCAGCGCCGCCGGCATCCTGCGCCACACGGCCCCGCTACTCCGCGTCTGCGGTCCCTATGGTCGTCCTGCACGCCTCACCGAGCTCGGCCTCGTGCTCGTCCAGGCAGGCCAGGATGCGGCCCTCGCCGACCGCGACGTCGCCGCACAGGCTGTCGATCTCGGTCTCGCAGTTCTCGGCGATTTCGAGGATGGCGTCCGAATACCGGGCCAGCACGGTCGCCGCCTCGAACAGCGCGAACTGGCATTCGCCGCTGATCTTGTCGCTGTGCGCCGCGACGCAGTAGACCAGGCGGCCGTCGCCCGGGGTCACCTGGCTGCAGTACTGCTGCAGGTCGGCCTCGCAGGCATCCATGACGTTTTCGATCATGGAGTCCTGCGCCGGGACCTGCCCCGCGGCCAGCAGGCCGAGAGTCAGGAACAGTGCCTTCGGTCGTATCAGTGTCATCATCCTTCTCCTCCGCGTTGAAAGTCGCAAATCCGTCAGGCCGCCTGCAGCGTCCAGCCCAGCATCAGCATCCCCACCGCCGCGACCCAGCTGCCCGCAACGCGGACGGCGACGCGGGACCACAGCGCTCGCAGCGGGACCACGGCGGCGGAGCCAAGCATGGCTATGCACAGAACGGCGAGCACGATGCCGACCAGGGTCGGTGCGCCGGCGCCCGCCGCCGCGAGGGCCGCGCCATTCAGCAGACCCGTCACCGCAGCGAACGCGGCCGCCAGCGCCGCGACGGCGACGGGTGCGAGGCGGACATCGGCCGCGACCAGCAGTCCCAGCACCAGGAGGGCGGCGGTGCCGAGCCAGGCCAGGTCGGGGACGGACGACGCCGTCAGGCCCGCGAGCCCGGTCAGCAGCCAGACGGCCGGCAGCATCATCACCGTCAGCCTGCCCGCGCGGGCCCCCTGCCGCCCGGCCAGCAGCGCGACGGCCACGAGACCGAGGAGGTCGACCGGCGACATCAGCAGGTGCAGCGCTCCGTCATAATACGGACCGAGCCCGGACGTCACCAGATGGGCGCGCGCCGCGCCGGGCAGCACGAGCAATCCCGCCGCCAACAAGGCTGCCGCGCCCGGCCGCCTCATTGCAGCGCTCTCCAGAGGAAATACAGCCCGGCCGCCATGATCAGCCCGCCGGCAGCCTGGAGCACCACGCCGCCCAGCCTCCAGCGCTGGATGAGACCGATGGCGATACCGAGCGCATGCAGCAGGCCGGTGGCGATGACGAAGCCCACGCTGTAGAGCGTCGCATTCTCTCCCGGCTGCAGCTCGGTGCCGTGGGCGTGGCCGTGGAAGATGGCGAAGAACCCCACCAGTATCATGGCGGCCGCCAGCGGCAGGCGCACCCGCCCGAGTACCAGCGCGCCCAGCGCCACCGCCGACAGGGCGATGCCGACCTCCACCCCCGGCACCGGAGCGCCGAGCAGGCCCAGCATGCCGCCGATCGCCATCAGCATGGGGAACACGACCGGCAGAATCCAGATGGCCGGCATGCCGAGCTGGGCGCCCCATAGACCAACCGCAATCATGGCGACGACGTGGTCCAGCCCGGAGACCGGGTGGGACATGCCGCTCAGGAAGCCGCCCGCCTCGCCCGACTCCACGTGGGCCCAGGCGGCGACAGGCCACAGCACCATGGCCAGCAGTAATGGCGCGAGCGCAGAGGTGTTTGCGGTTTGCCTGTTCGGGTTCACGTGCTGTCTCCTTCAGAACATCATCGCGGTACGCTGCAGGGTCCAGTATGCACCGAGAGAGCCGACCGTGTAGGCGGGCCCCAGCTCGGCCACGCGCGGCCAGCGGAACTCCAGGGTCCTGAGCGACCGGTAGCACAGCAGGGCGAGCGCGACGAAGACGAGCTGCCCCAGCTCCACGCCCACGTTGAAGGTGGCGAGCGCCAGCGGGATCTCCGCCCGCGGCATGCCCACGGTGGAGAGGCCGCTGGCGAAGCCGAAACCGTGCAGCAGACCGAAGCAGAACGCCACGACCCAGGGGTGGCGGATGGTGAAGCTGGTCTCGCCGCGCCAGGAACGCACCATCTCCGGCCCGAGGAACAGGATGGACAGGGCGATGGCCGCGTTCAGCGGCGGGCCCGGCACGCTGGCGTAGCCGAGGGTGGCGAGCCCGAGGGTGATGCTGTGGGCGACGGTGAAGGCGGTGATGGTCTCCACCAGCATGCGCGTGCCGCGCACGATGATCAGCAGCCCCAGCACGAACAGCAGGTGGTCGATGCCGAGCAGGATGTGGTGGAAGCCCAGCACCATATATTCCACGGCGGTGACCGTCCAGGGCCGTTCGCCGCGCAGCACCGCCTGCGGCTTTGTCGGACGCACGACCTGGGAGGATTCGGTGCCGTCCAGCCGCGTGAGGCGCACGAACACGTCCGTGATGGTCCCCTCGAGGCCGGGGAAATCGATGACGGCGCCGTCCAGCGTGCCCGGCGGGATAGTGACCATCTGCCGATGCAGATGCGAGCTGGCCAGCCGCTGCACCGTGGGCTCGCCCACGGGCTGCCAGTCGTCGGGCAGGGAGAGCCGGGCGGGATGCGGCCTGCCATAGTAGATGGGCGCCCGCCAGACCGCCTCCCAGCGCTCGTCGGTGAGCTGCCTCAGCTCCAGCAGGCCCGGCTGCGACTCGTGGGCGACGGCGGTGGCGCACCAGAACCCGGCCAGCGGCACGAACAACAGCAGAATCCCCCGGAGCCGCACGGTCAAGGCCTCCCCTGCTCCGCCTCGTCTTCCGCCGCATCCACCGCGGCGGCCACTGCCTCGTCCTCGCCGCCAGACTGCGCGTCGGGCTCCAGGATGATCTCGTAGCGCTCCCGCAGCCTCTCGTAGGCCTGCTCGCGGGACTCACGGCGGCGCTGGTCGCGCCATTCGGCGAGCACCGCCTCGCGCACCTCCGCCAGGGGCGGCCGGCGCGCCGGCCGATAATCGATGAGTAATACGAGGTGGAGCCCGAAGGGAGACGCCACCGGGCCCGTCCACCGGCCTGGCTCCAGCCCCGCCAGCGCTTCGGCGAAGTCGTTACCGAAATCGCGCTCGATCCGGTCGCGACCGGCGTCCTCGAACTCCCCGGCCAGCAGCGATACGTCGCCGAGTGCGCCAGGATCTGCGCCGGCGCGCAGCGCTTCCAGGAGGCGCACCGCCTCGGCCGCCGCTTCGGCATGCCTGTCGGGGTTCACGTACACCTGCCGGAAAGACAGCCGCGCCGGCTCGATGAAGCGATCCGGCTGCTGCTCGAGGAATCGAGCCAGTTCCTCCTCGGCCGGTTCCGCGGCGGTGGAGAGGTCGTCCAGCAGCACCTCCAGCTTCAGCGTCAGCCGGCTGCGCACGTACGGGTCGTCCTGGGCGAGACCCATCGCGAGAGACTCCCGGTAGAAGATCTCGTTGCGGATGTAGTCCGTCACCAGACCTTCGAGTTCGCGCGGCGTGGGATCGCGCAGCCAGGTACGCGAGAACCGGGAGGCGAGCTGGTCCACCTGACTGGCCGTGACCACGATGCGCCGCTCGACCGCAGGGTCGGTCTCGCTGGTGAGACCGAACACCACGAACAGGGCCGCCCCGAGGATAAGGAAATGGATGAGTGGTTCGCGCAGCAGGTTCAAAACCGATAACTCCCGGAAATGACAGTCAGGAACGCGTCGTCGAAATTACTGCCGATCTCTACCAGCACCTCCCAGCGCCGTTCGACGGTCAGCGAGCCGCCCAGTTGCATTGTGACGGGATTGACGGCTTCCTGCTCCACCTCCACCTCGGTCCGCCCGATGAGCGGGACGTCCGTGCTGATGGTCAGCGTGCGGCTCGAGTCGAGGCGCATGGCGCCCGTCCACACCCGCCACTGGCCGAGCGCCGTGTCCCGGTGCCAGCCGACCCGGCCGCTCAGCAGCAGAGCCTCGAGCGTGCCGTCGAACAGGTCCAGGTTCGAGCGGGCGTAGTTCGCATCCACCATGGCGAAGAACGCGCCCTGACCGACCACGAGGGTAGCACCTCCTCCGTAGAGCGGCCCATGCACGCGGCTGTTCTGGTCGATGATAACCGGCACCGGGTCGCCGACCGGCGGGGTAACCTCGAACGACGCCCGCAGGCTGGCGTCGGACCACGTGTGGCCGGCCATGACGTACAGATCGAGGAACGGCAGCACCCAGGTGTCGAAGCGCACCATCGACAGCGTGGTCCGGTTCGATACCTCGAAGCCGACCCGGTCCGCGATGCTCTCGGGCGGACGGTCGCCAAGTTTCACGGTCACGTCGGTGATCTCGATATCGCGTTCCATGTGGATGAGGTTCACGCCCACGCCGAAACGCCGCGGCAGCTCGATGCCGCGCTCCTCGTACCACTGCCGCTGCCACACGGACGCGCCACCCTCGTCCGACGCACCCGCCGAGCCGTCGCCGGCCGCCTGACACGGGACGCCGCCGCAGACGAGCGTGGACGCCAGAAACAGAATCACCGGGAAGACACGCATGTTCGAGAATCCGCTCCCCTTGCCTGTGCCGGCGTACCGCCGGCTTCGGGGGTGGTCGATTGCCGGATGGCCTCGCGCTATTGTCGAACGCCGCCGGCGTTCCCGGTAGTAGAACGCCAGAGCGAAATGTAGGCTACAGCCAACTACTGGCAGATGGCCCTACATCCGGCGCAATACACCGGCCGGGAGGATCTTCATCGCCTGCGCCACCAGCGTCCAGGGCCAGGGCGGCACATAGCGGAAGCTCACCCGTTTCTCGATCAGGTCGGCCATGATGCGGGTACCCTTCTCGGCGGAGACCAGGAAGGGACGGCTCTCCAGGCCGCGGTTGAGATCGGTGTCGATATAGCCCGGCGCCAGCTCCGTGACGGTGATCGCCTCGTTCCAGGTGTCGATGCGGGCGCTCTCCAGGTACTTGCCGAAGCCGGCCTTGCTCGCGCTGTAGGCCCCCTGCTTCGCGAAGCCCCGCAGGGCAGCAACGGAGGTGATGCCCACGAGGTGGCCGTGGCCCTGCTCCCGGAACAGCTCGATCGCGGCCTCGCTGGTGGCGATGGCGCCGTTGAGGTTGACGTCGATAGTGGTCCTGATCTGCTCGAAGCCGCCCGTCCCGGCCTTGACGGCGAAGGCGACACCGGCGTTCACGACCACTATGTCCAGCCCGTCCAGCTCCGCGGCGCACTCGCGCAGCACCTTCGGGACGGCATCGAAGTCGGTCACGTCCAGCACACGGCTGCAGACCTTCGGTGCCTGCCGGCCGAGCTCCGCCTGCAGCTTCTCGAGTTCCTCGCCGCTGCGACCCGTGATCGCCAGGCTGTAGCCACGGGACGCGAACTGCCGTGCCAGCGCCTCGCCGAGCCCCCGGGTCGCCCCCGTTATCAGTACCGATCCGGCCATCTTTCCTCCCGGCAGTCGCGGCCTCAGCGGCGCGCTCAGAAACGGAACAGCGCTCCCACGAACGGGCCGGTGAACTCGATCTCCGTCGTCTCCTCGGCGTCGCCGACCGTTTCGGTGTATTCGAGATTAACGTATCGGTAGCCCAGCTGCAGGGCGAACGGCCCCGGGAAGCGATAGCCGCCACTGACGATCAGGTTGACCGTGCCGTCCGACTCGCCGAAGCCGATGTCGCCGCGCACGCCCAGATCCCAGCGCTCGTTGAATCTATGCAGGTAACGGGCGCCGACGAACACGTCCGTGAGACGGCTGCCCGTGTCGAAACGCTGGGTGGGCCCGTCCTCGGGTGTCGCGAGCAGCGTCTTGTCCGAGTCGATCGTGCGTACGCCGGCGAGGTAGTCGAAGCCGCGGTCGTCGCCGGAGGGGCGATAGAATCCGCCGACCTCCAGCACCTGCACATCCAGTTCGGCGCGGATGTTGATGGAGGGCAGGAGCGGCCCGGGCGTCTCGAACACGCCCTGGTCAGAGAGCGAGATGAAGAGATAATCGACCGTGACGCCGAAGCGCCCTCGCGCGGCCTCGACCCGGATCATGCCCGTTGTATCGGTCTTGCTCAGCAGGTCCCCGCCGCTGATGCCGCCGCTCGGGCTGTCCCCTCCTCCGCTCTGGGCGAGGCTGATATCCGGCAGCCAGCCATAGGGTGCCACGAGCCAGACCGTCTCCTGCGCCTGCGCGGATGGAGCCGTCAGCAACAGCAGCACCGCGGCCGGTACGGAGAGGATGCTCGCGCGAGCCGTTCGTCCGGCTGCGCGGCGCTTTTTCGTATGGTCGCCGGGCTTGCTCAGCATGATCTTCTCAATCTCCGGTTGCGTGTTCGGGGTGGAGCGCCTGCCAGCCCTCTCTGCAGACATCGGGCAGCGGCGCCGTGCTGACCGGTATGCCCGGCCGGGACAGCGTGGCATCGAAGAACTCGAGCACCCGCGCGCGCAGATAGAACAGGTACAGGGCCGCCGTCGCATGGCCGGTGGGCACGGTGATGGACTTCGGCCGGCCCATGGCCTCGCGCAGGTCCCGTTGCAGCTCGTAGGGAACCGCGTCGTCGAACCGTGCGAGCACCAGCAGGACACGCCCGGCATCGAGATAAGGAGCGACGCTCAGCGTGTCGGTCTCGATCTTCTCGGCCAGGTAGTCCCGCAGTTCGGCGTTGGTCATGCCAAGTCGCTCCCGGGCTCCTGCAACCGAACGCACGATGCGCCCCTCGTCGGACCTGACCATGACGTCCGCCACGCTGCCGCCCACGAGTGCGACGGAGAGGACACTGACGCGGCTGTCGAAAGCGGTCAGGAACAGCGCGTTGAAACCGCCGAGACTGGCACCGAATACGCCAACACGCGAACTGTCGAGGTCAGCCCGCGCCTCCACCCAGTCGAGCACTCGCCGGTGCCGGTCGATCGTCAGGCGGATGGCAGGCTCGGGGTCGACGATGTCCTCGAGCAGGGTCTTGCGTTGCGTGGTGTCGACAATGACTACGCCGTAACCGTTGGCGGCGAAGTGCTTCGCGAAGGGCCGCATCACGTCCTTCTGGCCGTTCAGTATGGGCAGCAGGACGGCGACCGGCACGGGACCCGGCGACTTCTGCTCGTAGAACTCGAAGGTGATCGGGACCTCGTCCCCGGCATCGGCATCGGCATGACCACCCTCAACCCGCATGGTGACCTGATGGACGCGATAGTCGTCTGTCTCCGAGAGCAGCTCGTACTCGTCGGTCCAGCGCCGCGGCTCATGGCAGTGCGCCTGCAGCGACGCAGCGGGGAACGGACGCGGCCCTGGGTATTCGGCGGCGAGCTTCTCCGTCGAGGCGCAGGCGGCGAGAATCAAACCGCCGGCAGCCACGGCGGCAAACCTCGCCACAGCCGGTGCCCCGGGCAGGCGACCGGCCGCGGGCTCCGCCGCGCCCCGCCCGCCGATTGGCGCTGGGCCGCTCACTGCTCGCGGCTTCGTACTTCGTCGCTCGCTTCCACCAGCATCTTCGCCCAGCGGCGGACGATGTCCCGGGCCTCCTGGCGATTCGACACCGACGTCGACCACTGGAACTGGCTGCGCTCCCGGGCCCGCTTGAGATCGACCGCCCGAGCGAGGATATCGCCGGTCACGGAGTCGTAGAGCTCGATGTAGAGCCGGGCCGACCCGGCGCTGGTGACGTAGGTCCTGCTCCTGCCCGCCGTCGCGACGTCGGGCGCCGTGATCCACAGATCGACGATGGCCGGGCGCAGCAGCAGGACGTCGTCTCCCGGCTCCTCTACGACGGCATAGCCGGCCTTCTCCAGCTCCTGGGTGAAGACTTCCAGGAAGATCTCCGCCATGCCGGCCTGGATGCGCTCCATATCTGCGGGACGCACGCGTGTAGTGGCGCTGCGCTTCATATTGCGTTCCCAGTCACGCGCAAAGGCGACGACCGGCTCCAGAATCATGAAGCGCTGGTAACCCGCGAAGTCGGCATCGGGAAGCACCCACACCTGGTCGGCTCTGGACTTCGCCATCAGTTCTAGGCCGTCGAAGCTCTCGGCTCCGGCCTCCTGGGCCTGTGCCGGCAGCGTGCCCAGCCCGGCCAGCATCACGGACGCAATGGCCGCAACGGCCGCCTTTACAATCGCTCTCATCATTCTGCTCCTCCCAACCTGCTCCTCCCAACGATAAAGACCCAGTCGGCCTGCGGACTCAGAACGCCTCGCCGATGCCGAGGTAGAACTCGGTATCGTCGCGTCCGCGCGCGACGTCGATGCGCACACTCACGTTGTTGCCGGCTGCGACCACCCAGCGGAAGCCGGCGCCGATCGCCGAAAGCGACTTGTCCCACTCGCCGAAATCCGGCGCCACCGTTCCGAGCCCCGCGAACGCGACGACGCCGAAGCGGGGCCGGAAGCGGTAGCGGAGCTCCGCCTGCGCCGCGAACAGGAACCGGTCCCTGTAGGTCCCGGCCTGATAGCCGCGCAGGTCGCTCTTGGCGCCGAAGGCCGGATAGCGGAAGAACGGAGCGTTGCCGGACACGTACTCCGTCGCCGCCCGCGTCGCCAGTATGATCGAGTCGCCCAGCCGGCGGTACCAGTTCAGCCGCAGGTCGTACTTTTCGTAGTCCCGGTCGCTGCCGAGGCTCTCGCGGGCAATGTCGATCTTCGAGTTCAGGTACAGCCCGGCTCCCGGGTAGAACTCCGTGTCCCGCGTGTCGTAGACCAGCCGCGGACTCAGCGTCGTGAGATCGAAGTCGAGGCCGATATCGGGCGGCTCCAGCCCCGGCGGCAGCGCGTCCGGCGGGATGTTCAGCTTCACTTCGGTCTGCGAATAGGTACCGCGCAGGCCCACGAACAGGTTCGGATACACCTGCGCCAGCGCCTCGACCATGACGAAGGCGAGGGGCTGGTTCAGGGAGATCGAGCGGTCCGCGTCCTCGCCGATGCCGAAGTAGTCGTAGTTGACGTCGGCGTAGGCCGCCGCCGCCATGATCCGCCACCGGTCCTGGCGGAGACTCATGCGGTGGAAAGCGCCGGCACTCCAGCTGTCGTTCTCCGCATAGAAACCCGAGACGCCCGTGATCCAGGCGGTATCCTCCGGCGCCGAATCCCCGGGCCGGTAGAACACGAGAGCCGGAACCGACAGGGTCCAGCCGAGCACCGGGCTCCTCGAGGGCAGTGGCGCCACCACGAACTCGCGGCTGCCGGGGCCGAGCCGCTCGGAATCCTCTTCCAGTTCGTCGTCGGCGTCGCCGGGTACCGCGGCAACGCTGTCCTGTTCCTCGAACTCGATGGCGCCGGGCCGCACGACCTGGTCCGCTTGCACGCCGGTGACGGCGAGACTCAGGACCAGCGTGACAACAATCGCTGCGATCACGCGCACCCCGCCGGTGCGGAGACTCCCCGGGTCCTCCGCCGAAGCGCCGGCGAGAGACCGCGTGAGACTGAATGAGATACCACTACCCGTATGCACGGTTCCCGGCCTTCCGCAGCACGTCGTGCTGCCCGCCATTGATCACCGGCCATATTCGATTCCGGGATGCGCTGCCGGTAGGGGATCATCAGAGTGGAATGTAGGCTACATCTCGCTACACCGATGGCCTAGGGGCAAGCCCTTGTCGGGCTTAAAATTCGAGCCATGAAGCCGGCGTACGCAAGGCTGGCGTCGATGGTCCGCAGCGGGCCCGGCCGCGATACCAGCGAGGCCGTCCGACGGCACCATCCGACATCGGGTAGGCACATGCGAATCAGCATCTCGAACATCCTCTCCCTCCTCGTAACGACCATCCTCGTGGCGGGCTGCGCGACCGGCGGCGGTCCGTACGAGATCACGCTCATGCCCGCCCCCGAGGTCTACGACGACGGCAACATCGACCCGTTCGTCGACGGCGACCTGATGAGCGAGGAGGAGCAGCCGCGCATTCTCTACGCCACCGACCGCGCCCGCGCGGAACCCGGCGACAAGCGCTACCCATACTACACCAATGAGCGTGGTTACGTCGTCCGGCTCGGGACGGCCACCATCGAGTTCGGCTACAGCGAGGAGATCACCTGGGACGAGGCAAGGCGCATCTCGCTGCTGAAGAACCGCACCGCGGACTATCCGCTGAAGGTGGCCGAGGTCGAGGAATTCGGCGCTCTCGCCAAAAGCATCCGCCCGTTCGACGAGGGCATCGAAGCCGACGAGGAACCCGGCCGCCGCTTCATCGCCGAGATCGAGCGGCGGCTCGAGAGCTCGCGCAGCAAGGACGTGTACATCTACGTGCATGGCTACAAGGTCGACTTCGAGAACCCGGTACTCGTCGCCTCCGAGCTCTGGCACTTCCTCGGCTACAACGGCGCGTTCGTCGCCTACAGCTGGCCGACCACCGCCAAGCGGCTCGCCTATTTGTCCGACATCGAGAACGCACGCGCATCCGCACGGGCGCTTCGCCAGCTCGTCGTCTACATCTCGGAGGAGAGCCGGGCCGAGCGCATCCACATCCTCGGCTACAGCGCCGGCACGCGCCTGGTGAGCCGCCTGCTCGCGGACATCGGTATGCTCGCCTACGGTCTCGACGACGAGGAGCTCGAACGCCGGGTCAGGCTCGGTCACGTCATCCTGACCGGCAGCGACGTCGATCGCGCGATCATCGGCGGCTACATCCTGGACGGCGCCCTGCGCGTCCCCGACTCCGTGACCATCTATGCCTCGGATGCGGACAAGGCACTCGGTGTCTCCAGATTCGTCTTCACCCGTAACCGGGCGGGCCAGCTGTCGGATACCGATGAGGTCGGCCCGCGAACCGCGGAGTTCTTCCGCCAGACGGACAAGCTGCGGCTGATCGACGTCAGCGATGCCGAAGGCAGCAAGACCGGTAACGGCCATGCCTATTTCCGTTCCAGCCCCTGGGTCAGCAGCGACATCCTGATGACGCTGCTCTACGACCTGGCACCCGCGGAACGGGGCCTGGTATGGGGCGACACGTTGCCCGTGTGGACGTTCCCGCCCGACTACAACCAGCGCATGCTGGACGCACTGGCGACCGCCAACCCCCACCTTTTCCCGGAGGCGGAATGATGCTGCATGGCCACAGACGGCCGGCCGACACGGAGTACCGAACCATGAGTCTCGCCCGATGGACCTTGTTGTTTGTTCCGATCGCGCTGCTGCTGACGGGATGTGTCAACTATGGCTCGGTCGACGGCGTCGACAACCTGTGGCGGCAGATCCCGGCCGACGAGTTCCGTCCGGGCGAGACCACCCAGGCCGAGGTACTCGATCGTCTCGGGCCGCCGTCCCAGCTGATCGGCCTGCAGGACGGCGTGGTCTTCTACTACCTGACGCAGAAGACGACAGGCACAGGCCGCGTATTCATCGTCTGGAATCAGACACGGGAACGCAGCCTCTACGATCGGGCGGTGTTCTTCTTCGACGCTGAAGGTGTCCTGAAGGAGGTCGCTTACAGCGATGAGGTCATTGGACGCTAGGCGGGACCAAACCGGCGCTGGCAGTGCACCGGCGCTGCTCGCGCGAGTCGCCATGATGGCCGCACTGGCCGTGGTGGCCCTGTGCGGCTCCGGCTGCGCCTCGCTCGAGAAGCGCTTCGGCGAGCCTCTGCCCCTCGAGCGCTTCGCAGAGGTCGAGACGGGCTGTCATTACTCGACGGTCTTGCAGCGATTCGGCCCTCCCATGCGGATGGCCGCCCTGCCGTCCGGAATGGCGTTCCAGTACGAATACGTACGCATCGACGAACGGCAGTTCGGCATGACGCTGCCCGGCGCGATCGGCAAGTGGCTGAAGGCGGTGTTCGCATCGGCGGACGCGAAGGTCGAGACCATGCTGTTCATCTTCGATGACGAAGGCGTCCTGCTGGGGGCCGATCCCGAGACCTACACGGCCGACGCCGGCGCCGGCTTCTCGATGACGCTGATCTTCTCGGTGGGCAGCCTCACCGATACCGGTGACTACGAGGCATCGGCGGATAGCGCCATGACCTGGGGACTGGGGCTTACCGATCCCCTGCTCGTCTCGCTGAACCGCGAGCAGAATCTGGACACCGGCGCCAACGGACTGCAACTCTCCGGGACGCCGGACGCCGTGGGCCAGCACACCCTGGAATCCGGGGCACGGCAATGACCGGGAGTCACAACGGTATGAGCACGAGATCCGCCATGCTGACCGGCCTGATCCTGCTGGCCGCCTCGGCGGCGTCCACCGCTGCCGCCGAGGGCAGCAGGGAATCCGCTTCGCCGTCGGAGCTGGCCACATTCAATTTTCGCCTCGGCACCTACGTGCTGGACTCCTCCACCAGTGCCCGGGTCGACGGGCGCGGCGGCATCATCGGCACCCGGCTCGACTTCGAGGACGACCTCAACCTGGACGAGGAGAAGGAGACCCTGCTCGCCGGGTTCCGCTGGCGTTTCCGCGAACGCCACTTCCTGGAACTCGAGTACTTCAACCTGAAGCGCTTCGGGCGCAAGAGAATCGATGAGGAGATCACGTTCCGCGACCAGGTGTTCCCGATCGGCGTCGAACTGGATTCCTCGTTTACCACGGAGGTCACCCGCGCCAGCTACGGCTACCGTGTGGTCAGGCGGGACGACTGGGGCCTCGCACTCAGTGGCGGCGTACACGTCACCCGGCTGCGGGCGACGCTCGAGGGTCTGGTCTTCGACAACGTCGACCTGCCGACGAGGAGCCGCGAGGTCGCGAGCGTGACGGCGCCGTTGCCCGTCTTCGGGCTGAGCGGGGCCTGGCGGCTCGGCGGCAAGTGGTCGCTGATCGGGAAAGGCCAGGTGTTCTTCCTCGAGGTCGACGACGTGGAAGGCGGCATCACCCACGCGTCTGCGTATCTGGAGCACAACACGTTCAGAAATGTGGGTTTCGGTTTCGGTTACGACTGGTTCGATATCGACGTGGACGCGACCGACGACAACTGGCGCGGCAGCGTTAATGTGCAATTCAAGGGCCCGATCCTTTTCGTTCAGGCCCGTTTCTAGAGGGGTAATCAGGGCTATGGGTATTCAGTTGCGGACAACCCGGCTGGCGGCAGCCGCCGGATTCATGACGATGATGCTGACCTGCGCCACGGGCGTGAGCGCGCAGGAGAACTCCGGCATCCAGTGGTCGGTCACTCCCTACATCTGGGCGCCGACGACGACGGTGGATCTGAGTTTCCGGGACACGAACGTCGGCGGGGAGATCGAATTCAGCGACCTGCTCGATGCGATCGATACGGCCCTCATGATCCACGTGGAAGGCGGCCGGGGCCAGTGGAGCGCGTTCGCCGATCTCGCCTATCTCGACGCTTCCGATACCGACGAGCGGACGCTGCTCACGGTGGAGACGCGGAGCAAGCAGGTCATGCTCGATGCCGCGGTGGCCTGGTGGCCGGGCGGCGTGGGCACGCCGCTCAGCGTCTTCGGCGGCCTGCGGCACACGGGATTCGACGACCGCTATGACTTCCGCTCGCCTGTGGACGGCACGCTCCTGGCAAGCAGTCGGTCGGAGAAGGACTACTACGACGCCCTTCTCGGCCTGCGCTATACCTACGAAATGTCCCCGCGCTGGTCCCTGCTGGGCCGGGGCGACGTCAGCTTCGGCGACTCCGAGGGCACGTTCCTGCTGCGCGGCATGCTGGCCTACACGGTTGGCAAGCGGCAGCAGAACCGGATCCTCTTCGGTTACCAGTACAAGGAAGCGGACTTCGAGGACGGCGAACTGAAGACGGAGTACGGCTTCAGCGGTGTGCTCGCCGGCTTCAACTTCCGCTTCTGACACCCGCAGGGCACGACCATGCGGGCGGCCCGGCCGGTTAACGCAGGGACGATCATGTTCGGCAGGAACGCGTTCTTACTGACGCTTCTGGCTCTCGCGGTGCTCTGCCCGCGGGCGCAAGCCCAGGAACTGACGCCCCGCGCCTACTGGCCGGCCCCTGCCGGGACCAATGTGCTGGCCGCGGGCTACCAGCGCAACATGGGGGATATCCTGGTCGACCCCTCACTGCCGATAACCGGCGTCGAGTCCGAGATCGATTATCTCCAGGTCAGTTATACGCGTGTCTTCGGGCTGCTAGGACGCACCGCCTCTGCCCAGCTCAGCCTGCCCTATGCGGACGGCGTAACGGAAGGCACCGTGGATGGCGAATTCCTGCGCCGCGCGACGAGAGGGCCGACCGATGCGCGAATCCGGCTCACGGTCAATCTCCTGGGCGCGCCGACCATGGACGCCGCGGCTTTCGGCGCCCTGCGTCAGGCCCCCCGGCCGATCATCGGGGCCAGCCTGCTCGTGCAGGCGCCTACGGGGGATTACGCGAGCGACAGACTCATCAACCTGGGGACCAACCGCTGGGCGGTCAAGCCCGCGGTCGGTTTCATCCTGCCGCTGCACCGGACGTGGCTGCTCGAGGGAGAACTCGGTGCGTGGTTCTTCGGTGACAACGACGATTTTCTCGGCCAGACCCGGGAGCAGAAGGCGGTGGTCTCCGCCGAGATACACCTGGTGAAGCGGGTGTCTCCGGGCTTCTGGGCGGCGCTGGATGCCAACTACTACAGCGGCGGGGAGACGCGCGCCGGCGACGGCGACTGGCAGAGCATGCAGCGCAATTCGCGGGTCGGACTCACCGCCGTATTCCCAATACAGGGCAGGCATGCCATCCGGGCCGGCTTCAGCACCGGGATCACCACACGTTCTGGCGGCGAATTCGACATATACTCACTCAACTATATCTATGCGTGGTGACGGCGGGTGCGCGGCATGGCGAAAGCGCTTCATGGCGGTACCCTGGAGTACCGGGGGTATCTGGAGCCCCGGGAACGACGGACACGGTCAGAACGACCAGGCCAGAAAGAGCCGCGGCCCCTGATTGCGGAACTCCAGGCTGCCGTCCAGCGCGTCGTCCCCGGCGTCGAGGCTCAGGGCGTACAGGTCATAGCCCACGCCGATCCCCAGCGATTCACCGAAACGCCGCTCGACCGTCAGTCCGGCGAAGCCCGAATAGCCCGAGTATTCGTCGAAATCGACTGCGAACAAGCGGATCTCGGCGCCGACGGTCCACTGGCCGCGCAGCGGCACGGCGCCGTAGACGCCGATGGTCGGGAGCGGCGTCTCCACCTGGAAGCTCTCTGCCCGGTCGAGATCCGGCGCGACCAGGTCCAGCTCGATGCGGGCGTAGCTGATGCCGGCGGAGACGCCCAGTTCTTTCTGGCCGTCCCGGATGACGGAATAGCCGTAACCGACACTGGCGCTCTGCCAGTACAGGGACGACTGGAGCAGGGTGCCGGGGGGGAATGTCTCTTCACCGAAGGAGACGTCACGGGCCAGGACCCCTGTCCCGCCCCAGTCGAGCTCCACCCAGCTGAACTCGAAGCGGTGGTAGAACCCGGCGCGGAGGAGCGCATCGAGTTTCAATGCGCTCCTCCGGTCGCTGGCGCCGGGCAGTTCCTCTACCGCCAGCGCGTCGCCGGCGGCCGTGGTCGCCGAGCGGCGGGAGGCCTCGGAGTCGATGCTGCCGTCCAGCAGAGAAAGCCGAAGCTCGAGCGAGCTACGCCGCTCACCGGCGGATTCCCGCGGCTCGAAGAGATCCGCGTTGTAGGCGAGACCGACACTGCCCGACCAGACGCG
The DNA here is from genome assembly GCA_964421805.1 of uncultured Woeseiaceae bacterium. Classification (GTDB taxonomy): domain Bacteria; phylum Pseudomonadota; class Gammaproteobacteria; order Steroidobacterales; family Woeseiaceae; genus Lentisalinibacter. The sequence goes on along the minus strand of CAYQZN010000008.1, from coordinate 6,800 downwards.
GTCCTTCGTGACGATCGGGCTGCGGCTCACCGCGTCGTCCAGCCACTCGAGCCCCAGGGAGACCTGCAGCAGCCATTTCGGCGCCACCTGATAGCCCAGCATCACGCTGGCAGAGGCGTTCATCGCCGCGGCCACCTCGTACGCCGGCAGCGTCGGCGTGGCCTCGGCAGGCGCTATGCCGAAGTAGTAATCGGCGTAGCTGCCGGACAGATAGGAGAAGCCGATGGACGGGATGAAGTAGCCTCGGGACAGCGACACGGGCCAGAGGAACTCCAGCTCGCTGATGCTGCCGCCGTGGCGGTTCGGGGCCTCGATATACGAGCGCAACTGGGCGTGCACGGGCCAGCCGCGCCAGCCGATCATCGGACCGGCCTCCACCGTCCAGCCACGATGGTCGAGGCCCTCGAGCGCCAGGCGGCTGTCCGGGCCGAAACCGAGGGTCTGGACGCGGCCGGTCAGTCCGAATTCCCAGTCGCCCGCCACGTAGCGGACGCCGAGCTCGCTACCGCGCAGGGTCAGCCAGTCGTCCGACAGTGCAGACGGCAGAAAACTCGTGAGATAGGGATACAGAACGGTGCTGGATTGACTGTCGGCGTAGGGGTTCTCGCCCGTCCAGACACTGATGCCGAGGGCATAGTCGTTGAGATCGTAACGGCGAACCCAGTCGAGCAGCCCGTCCGCTGCCGCACAGGGTGCAATAGCCATGGCCCACAACCCCGCAACGATCGCCGGGACCGCGCCTGTCCTGCGCAATCCCGTCGCCGTGGCCGAGAACTGCCTCACAGATGACCAATCCCAGATGACCAAGCCCAGATGACACTTCCACCGATCAATCGCGAGTGCCCCGGGACGGAACCACTCCGTACGATCGATTGTAGCGGAACGGCAGGCCGCTGCGGCCTGGGCCCGATGATCGGCGCTCCGGCAGCCCGGGTCGGCACGATCGTCATCGTACTCCTGCTCGCCGCCTGTGCGTCGACCGGCAGGCCCGACCCCGAAGACAACGGCGAGCCGGCCGCCGCGGCGGGTGAACCAGCGGCGATCGAGGTCGCCGCCGAGGACACCCGGGAACCGGAGACGGCGGAACAGCCCGACGAACAGGCACAGCCTGAAGAGGCTCCGCTGCTCGACCGCACGCAGCAGCGCGTCCACAACGCCATCAGCAACTCGGCGCTGTATTTCGACAGCTTCTTCGGCGAGACGGACCTGGACGAGGGCTCGAATGTCACGCGCGGCAGTCTCTCCGTGGCCGGACAGTGGGACGAGCGGGACAAATTCGACGAGCGCATCCGGCTGCATGCGCGGATCGCCATGCCGGCCCTGAAGGAGCGCACCCGGCTCATATTCGGCCGCGGAGATGCGGAGGAATTCGTCGACGGCACGGTCACGGACGACCCGAGTTCGCTGCCGGCACGCTTCCGGGACTTCGAGGACGACGACTGGCTGCTCGGCGTCGGCTACAGCCGCAACCAGCGCTTCTCCCAGGGCTGGGACTTCTCGCTGGGCGTGAAGGTGCGTACGCCGCTGGAGCCGTATGCGCGCGCGACCTATCGCTGGAACCGTACCTACGGCGATTCCCTGCTCTGGCGGATGCGGCCGCGCGTCTTCGTACAGAATCAGCGCGGCGTGGGCGGGTCCCTCAACAATACCGTCGATTTCGCGGCGAACGAGCGCTGGCTGCTGCGCAGCGGCACCACCCTGCAGGTGGAGGACGAGATCGAGGGCCTGGCCTGGACGCAGCAGTTCGCCGCCTATCAGAGCCGTTCGGACAGGACCGGCGTCTCCTATGCCGTGTTCGCCACGGGCAAGACCGGCGCCGAGGTCCCGCTGATCGACTACGGCGTGGAACTGCGCTTCCGTCGGCGCATCGCCAGAGAGTGGCTGTTCATCGAGCTGCTGTCGTTCGTCACCTGGCCCAGAGAACTGCTGGAGGAGGAACGCGAGAGCAATATCGGCCTCGGTGTGGAATTCGAGATGCAGTTCGGCGACTGGCCAGGGAGGACACGGCCGTGAACACGCCCGTCGACACCACGGCTTCCACAGGCCGGTCGTGGCGGCGGCCCGTGCTGGCGGCGACACTGGCCGTCGTCCTCATCATCTTCGCGGCCGGCATATACCTGCTGTCCGCCGATCTCGGACGCTTCCGAGGCGCCTTCACCGACGCCGTCAGCACGGCCACCGGACGCGAATTCCGCGTGGCCGGCGAACTGGATATCGAACTCGGGCGGACGATCGACATCTATGCGGAAGGAGTGACCCTGGCCGATGCGCCATGGTCCGGCGACGAGCCGATGCTCAGCATCGGCGCGATCCGGCTGTCCGTGCGCACCGCCTCCCTGTTCTCCGGCCCGCTCGTCATCCTGGACGCCGAGGTCAGCGATGCCGACGTGCGGATCGCGACGGATGACGCCGGCCGCAGCAACTGGAGTCTCGGCGAAGAGGACGACGCGGAGCCCGCCCGTGAGAGGGAACTCTCGCCGCCCGCGCTCCTAGAGCGCATGCATGCCGAAAATCTCGCCATCGAGATCCTCGACCCCACCCTGGAGGAACCCATCGAGATCACGATCCGGACGGCCGACCACGACGTGGTCGACGACCGCGTACTCAGCCGGATCGTCGGCTCGGTCAACGGGGAACCCCTGGAGTTCGACAACGACCTCGGACCGCGCACGAATTTCTGGCAGGCCCGACCCGTGGATTTCGTCCTGCACGGGCGCCTCGGCGAGGTCGCGCTGCAGGCCGAGGGTCAGATTGACGACCTGCTGGCGCCCGAACGGCCGGTCGTAACGGCGCAGGCCGACGGGCCCAGCGTGGAATACCTGCTCGACCTTCTGAATCTGCCGCCGCTCGCCAGCGGTCCGCTCGGGCTGGAGCTCCATTTCGAGCCACTGCCCGAACGGGTGAAAATCCGTGCAGACGGCACCTTCGGTGAGTACACGGTGGGCATCGACGGCTGGGTGAGCGACTTCCACGCCGCCGGGTCCCTGGACCTGTCGTTCCGCGCCCTCGGGCCGGATATCGGCCGGCTCGGACGGCTCCTGGGAACCCCGAGGCTCCCCGCCTCACCGTTCGAGCTGTCCGGGCACCTCGCCGGCGATGCCGGCGCCCTGCGGCTCGAGGACATCGAGCTGCGGCTCGGCAGCACGCTGCTGGCCCTCTCGGGCGTCGTACATACCCTCCTGCCGCCCACGGGCGACCAGATCGTGCTCGACATACGCGGCGAGGATATCGCCGACTACCGCGCGCTCCTCGGCATGCCCGGTGAGCTCGGAGGACCCTTCCACCTGCGCGCGGCAGTCCTGCAGCCGGAGAACGGTATCGAGCGCCTGCGGCTCTCCGGCAACGTCGGCAAGATCACTCACGACATCACCGTCTACTTCGACGACTCCCGCGACCTCACGGGCGAGCGCGCGGACTTCGTGGTGGAGGCGCCCGACGTCCGCACGATCGGCCGGGCGCTGGATATCGCCGGCCTGCCGGCGCTGCCTTTCCGCGCATCGGGGTCGGTGCTGTACACGGGCGAGCGTCTCGAGATCCGGACGGCGACCGTCTCCCTCGGCCGCGACGAGCTGCGCATGAGCGGCGCGGTGATTCCCGATCCGTGGAATACCCGCGCCGACCTGGACGTCTCCGTGGCCATCGCTCACCTCGGCGAGACACTCTCCACGTGGGGCCACGAGGACCTCGCCCCCGTGCCGGTCGATGCCCGGATGCGCCTGCAGCTGGACGGCCGGCTGATCAGCGCAACCGATCTCACGGCGACCATCGGCGATGTCGACCTGAGCGGCAGCCTGAGCACCAATCTCGAGGCACCGGAGTCCTCCACCAACGTGCAACTGAGTCTGGCGTCTGCGGATCCGATGTCGTTGTTCGGCAGATCATCGGCTACGGACCTCCCCTCGCTGCCGTTCGCGGCAAATATCCGCGCGAGATCGGCGGACGACCGGATACGCGTCGACGCCCTGGAGCTGGAATGGGGCGACTCCCGACTCGAGGCGCACGGCGTCATCGACCGTCCCCCCGACGTCCAGGCCACGCAGTTCGAGGTGCGTGCACGCGTTCCGAGTCTCGCCGGACTCGTCCGCGGCACGGCTTACGAGCTGCCCGATGTCCCGTTCGCCCTCGAAGGCAGCTTCCGGGGCACACCCGATACGATAACGGGCGAGGATATGCGCATCGATCTGGGCGACAGCCGGGCCACGCTGGATGTCGCCTACCGGCCGGCAGGCACGCCGGTCATCGACGTGAGGCTCGTGTCGCCCTATGTCGACGTGCGGCCGTTGCTCGGGGAACCGGAGCCGGGACCGGAGCCACCGCCCGCCGCCCCGAAATCCGCCGCGGGCCGCCTGATTCCGGATGCCTCGATCCCTGTCGAGCGACTGCAGGACCTCAGCCTGCATGCATCCATCCACGTCGAGGAATGGGTGACGGCACTCGGCCGTTTCGGAGACGTCAGGCTGGACGCGACGCTGATCGACGGCGGGCTGACCGTCGAGCAGTTCGGCGCCCGCGGCGAGCGTGGCGAAGTGAGCGGCAGCCTGTCGTACACGCCCGTGAACGGAGACTATCGCCTCGAGGCCGAGGTGGACGGCGAGCGCTTCCTGTTGGCGGCACCCGACAGGACGCCCGAACAGATCGAGGCCGCGCCCCGGTTCGATATCGAATCCCGGCTGACCGGGGTGGGCACGACCGTTCACGGACTGTTGGACAGTCTCGACGGCCTTTTGATCATGTTCGGCAGCCCCGGTGTCGTGCCGACCACGTCCGGATGGCTGGCGAACATGATCACCGGCGATTTCATGTATCAGGTGCTGACCACGGTCAATCCCTTCGTCAAACAGCAGGATTCGGTGCGCATGGAGTGCGCGGTCGTACTTCTGAATGCCAACAGCGGCCGACTGAGCGGTGACCCGCTGCTCGTCCTGCAGACAGAGCGGCTGAATCTCTTCGTGAACGGGAAGATCGACCTGTCGACCGAGGCAATGGACATCGACATCAACACACAGCAGCGCAAGGGACTGGGCATCAGCATCGGCGAGATGCTGAACCCGTACACGAAGATCACGGGCACGCTGGCCGAGCCGCGTCTCGTGGTGGACCCGAAAGGCACACTCGTCGAGGGAGGCGCGGCCGCGCTGACGGGCGGCCTGACGATGATCGCCAAGGGTATGAAGGGCCGGTTTTTCGCCAATCGCAAGCCCTGCGAGGCGGCCCTGGAGGCCTTCCGCAAGTCGCAGGAGCAGGCGGGGCAGGAGGAGGCGGCCGAGCAGGCCGGGCAATAAACTGTGCCGGCGCCGACACACGATATGCTATGCACCGAAGGCTCCCGTCCATGACCGAAGGAGGAACGAAATGACACCAGGATTTCATACACAGCCCAGGTACTTCCTGTTGGCTACGGCACTCGCCATGCTGGCGGGTTGTGCCACCCCGGAGCCCACCCTCGACACCGGAGCCGACGCGGTGCCCTCCTACGACGGGCTCTACCCGGTACGAAATTCGGTGATGGATTACGCCTGGGCGAGGCCGGACACCAACCTCTCGGCCTACTCGAAGGTGATGCTCGTCGGCACCGGCATCTCGTTCCGGCCCGGCGGTGAGACCAACCGCACACGCATCGGCTCGAGCGCCGCCACGCACTTCAAAGTGAGCGAACGCCAGCGCGAAGAGCTGCGCAAGATCGTGACTGAGGTGTTCGTGGATGAACTCGGAGCGAGCGAACGCTTCGAGCTGGTCGACCGTCCCGGCCCCGACGTGCTGCTGGTGCATGCAGGACTGCTGGATGTCGTCTCCAACCTGCCGCCGGAGCCGGCCGGCCGGAGCGGGATATACATCCGCCAGGTCGGTGAAGCGACGCTGCTGCTGGAACTGCGCGACCCGGTCACCGGAGCCGTGCTGGCGCGCGCCATAGACCGCCGCGCCGCGGCGGCATCCGGGGACTACTTCATCCCCACGAACCGTGCGGCCACCCGCAAGGAGATCAGCCGCGTCGCGCGTTTCTGGGCGCAGCGGCTGCGTGAGGGTCTCGAGACACAGATGGCGGCGCCGTGATCACCGAAAGGCTGACGCCGCTGGCGAGATTCGGGGTCAATTTCGTGGCGGGGTTCGTCCTCGCCGTGATCCTCGCGCCGGTGCCCGTCACCGCACAGGCGGACAGCCCCGCCGTCAGCGCGGAGCGCCCCGGCGCGGGCGGCGACCCCGACATCGTGCGCGTGGGCGTCGGCCTGCTGGATATCGCGAAGATCGAAGAGGCGAATCAGGTCTTCCACATCGATGCCTACATGGTCTTCGAATGGACCGACCCCAGGCTCGCAGCCGAAGCGACCGGAGCGCCGGGCCCGGGGACTCGCCGGGTGCCGCTGGATGCGATATGGAACCCGGGGCTCGTGGTCGTCAACGCGCGCGGTCTCGAGACGCGCCTGCCCTGGGTGGCCACGGTCGACGGCGACGGCAATGTGACCGTGCGTCAGCGAGTCTCCGGGCCACTGGCCGTCGACCTGGACCTGCGGGAATTCCCCTTCGACACACAGAGGCTGACGATCGACTTAGTCTCCTATCTGCACACGCCGTCCGAACTCACTTTCTCTCCGGACAGCAAGCTGATCGCACGACCCGACACATTCAGTGCGGAGGGCTGGTCGTTCGAGCCCGTCGACGCCGAGACGTCCGTGTTCCGACTGAGCGACTCCGGGCCCGGCGCGCCGAGCATCCGCTTCGCGATCGTCGCGGAGCGCAGCGCCGCGTTCTACATCCTGACGCTGGCCATACCGCTGACACTCGTCGTGCTGCTCTCCTGGGTC
>CAYQZN010000007.1:0-28566 GCA_964421805.1 uncultured Woeseiaceae bacterium | reverse complement strand
AGTCGGCGTCTGCGATATCCACGTCCCCGTCGGGGCGGGCCGAGGCCGCACCGATGTGCCGCTCCCAGTCCGGGTTCAGGGTTGCCACCTCGGCCTGCCAGTCGGCGCGGGGCAGCTCGGCCCGGCATGCCATGCAGACCACCGCGTCGATGCGCCCGTGCAGATCGATCACGTCCTGCGTGCCGGCCTTCTGGTGCAGGCCGTCCACGTTCTGGGTGACGAGGCGCTCGAGCCGCCCACGTTCCTGCAGCACCGTGAGGGCGTGGTGCGCCGCATTCGGCCGTGCCGCCGCCATGCGCGGCCAGCCCACCATGCTGCGGGCCCAGTAGCGCTGGCGGACCGAATGCCGCGCCATGAAGTCCGCGAACTGCACCGGCCGGGCATGCTTCCATTCGCCGGCCGGGTCGCGGTAGTCGGGGATGCCCGAGGCGGTGCTGCAGCCGGCGCCGGTCAGGACGAACAGCCGGCCATGGCGCTCCAGGAACCGGGCCAGCGCCTCGGTACCGGGACCCTCCCGCGACCCGTTATCCGGGGTTTCTTGCCTGAAACGAGACATTGTCGGTTTTCCGTAACTTCGTGCGCTCCCTACCATGAATCGTCTCCGACCCGTTGCGCTGCTGCGCCGGGCGGCCCGTCGCGCGGAGCGCCGTCGGCGCAATGGCCACGCTGTGATAGGCATCACGGCGCCGGCCCGGCTGCCGGGATAGTCTTGCGCGCATTATGTAAGGGGAGCCCCCGCGATGCTCAGAAATGCTCTTGCCGCCGTCGCCGCGCTCGCTCTCGTGGGGGTACTCGCGATTCTGGTGTTCCAGTCCCGCGCAGTCGACTCCGAATACTATGTGACCTACGGCAACAGCGTAAACCTGCTGCGCCAGAGTCAGAACGAACTCGCGTCGCTCCAGGAAGGACTGCAGACGGCGTTCCGCGAGGGGCGGGCCGTGCCGGCGGCCACCGCCGGGCTGGTCGAGCGGCTGGCGGCCCGGCGCGACGAGCTGTCGGCCACGGTGCCTGTGGCGGACGATGCGGCTATCGCGTCGACATTGGCTGACTACACGTCGGCGCTCGATGAGTCGCTGGCGGCGGCTCGACGCTTCCTCGACAGCCAGGCGCGGCTGGCGGAGTCGGCGGCGGCGATCCGCAGCGAATCCCCGCCGCTGGTGCGCGACCTGCGCAGCTTCGGACTCGAGGAGTTGTCCCAGGAGGTCTTCGCTCTGGCGGTGGGCGCGCTGGACTTCGCCGGCGGCGGCAGCGAGACGAGCGCGGAGGCAATCCGGAGCCGTCTCGCGGACCTGGAGTCGGACCCGGCGGCCACGGACCGGGTGCCCGGCAAGCTCGACCGCCTCGCCGAGGCGGCGCGCACGCTCACGGAGGTGCGTGACCCGGCCGGTGCCGCGCTCGCCGCGCTCGGCGAGACGCAGGCGAGCGATCGCGCTCAGGCACTGTTCGCCGCGCTGCGCGCCCACGACCGCGCCGTGGTCGGCAAGGCGGACCGGGCCCGCCTGATGCTGGCCGTGCTGAGCCTGCTGTTGCTGGCCAGCATCGCGTTCGTCGGCTGGCGCCTGCACCAGAGTTATCGGGTGCTGAACAGCGCCAATGCGGAGCTGGAGGTGCTGAACGCCTCCCTCGAGGAGCGGGTGGAGGCCCGCACCGAGCAGCTGACGAAGGCTTACGAGGAGCTGAAGGAATCCCAGGCCCAGCTGGTGCACGCGGAGAAGATGTCTTCGCTGGGCGAGCTGGTCGCAGGTATCAGCCACGAGATCAACACGCCGCTGTGGTACCTGCTCAGCAACGCCACGCTGCTGAAGGAGCGGCTGGAACAGTTCGACCAGTTCGCGGCGGAGGCCGGCCGGCTGCTGGAGCAGCTGCGCAACGGCCGCCAGGACCGGGAAGCCTTCGTCGCCAGCCTGCGCGCCATGGATCGCCAGCTCAACCAGGAGGGCCTCCGTGACGACCTGGAAGAGTCGGTGGACCTCGTCGGCGACAGCATCGAGGGTCTGGAGCAGCTCGCCGAGATGGCCCAGAGCCTCAAGGACTTCAGCCGCCTGGACCGTGCCACGGTGGGCGAATTCAACGTCAACGAGGGTCTCGACAAGTCGCTGCTCATCGCGAAGAACGTGCTCAAGCACAAGGTGACCGTGGAAAAGGCCTATGGCGAGGTACCGACGGTGCGTTGCGCACCGTCCCAGATCAATCAGGTGTTCCTGAACCTGATCAAGAATGCGGCCGACGCCATCGAGGGGGAGGGCACGATCACGCTCTCGACCCGCCACGAGGGCGGACACGTACTGGTCAGCATCGCCGATACGGGCAGCGGCATACCGGAGGATGTCCTGGCGAAGATCCGGGATCCCTTCTTCACCACCAAGGCAGTGGGTGAGGGCACCGGCCTCGGCCTGTCCATCGTCGACAAGATCATCACGGCCCACATGGGAGAGCTGGTGATCGAGTCCGAGCCCGGACGGGGCTCCGTGTTTACGGTGAAGCTGCCGGTGGAGGCGATGGCAGGCGCCGACGCCGCGAACGAATCCACGGACCAGGCCACGGCGCCGCCACGCGCCGCGGCGATGTAGGGAGGTCGGCAAGGGATGGCCCAGACCGCACGCTTCAGCGCACCTGACGAAGAACCCGGAGGCAAGCCGAAGGTCCTGTTCGTCGACGACGAGAAGCGCGTGCTCAACTCCATGCGGGCGCTGTTCCGCCGGGACTACGAACTGCACCTTACGACGGACGGAGAGGAGGCGATCCGGATCGCCGAGCAGGAAAGCGTGGACGTGATCATCGCCGATCAGCGCATGCCCGGCCTCTCCGGCGTGGAGGTGCTGGGCGAGGTGCGCCGCCGCGTGCCCTCGGCGGTGCGCATCCTGCTCACGGGATATGCGGATCTGGACGCCATCGAGGGCTCCATCAACATCGGCGAGGTGTTCCGTTTCCTGTCGAAGCCCTGCCCGCCCCAGGAGCTGCGCGAGACTCTCGCCGAGGCGGTACAGGCCGCACGCCAGTCGGGGGCCGCTGCGCGCGCGGCGACCGTCCTGGAGGCGGCTCCGGCACCGCCGCAGCCGGAACCCCGGTCCGCGCCCGAGCCCGAGCCCGAGCCCGAGACAGAATTCGCGGCCGAGCCCGCACCGAAGCCGCAGCCCGAGCCGGTGCCGCCGGCAGCCGCAGAGCCGGCGCCGGCTGCAGTTCCCGCGCAGGATCATGCGGCGACCGTCCCGAATCTGGCCCTGGAGCTGGAGAGGGAAGAACCGCGCCGCCGGGAGGCGGCCGCCGGCGTGGCGGAGGACGAGCCGGCGGAGGAAGAACCGGCCGAGACCGAGATTGTCCTGTCCGGCGACTCCGGGACGGAGTTCGTCGATACCATCGTGATCGGCGGCGACGAAGCGCCGGGTTCGCGGCGGGGCGGTGCCTGCGAAGACATGGACAATGTCGGCGTGGCGCTCTTTACCAGCGATGCCGCCTTCGCGGGGCACGTCGAGCGCACGCTGGGAGAGCGCTACCGGGTCACCCGCGCCTCCACCCTGGTCCAGGTCACGGAGTTGCTCTCCGATGCCGGCGCCGGTGTCCTGGTTACGGATTTCTGCACCGACGGCGCCATGCTGCGCAACATGCTGTCGACGCTGAAGCGCTATCTGCCGGAACTCATCACGATCGTCGTCAGCGACGAACGGGATGCCGCCGAGATGATCTCGCTGATCAACCATGGCCAGGTATTCCGCTACATGTCGAAGCCGATGGACGAGGCGCGGCTGGTGCAGAACGTGAACGCCGCGGTATTGCGCCACATCCAGCTGCTGGAGAATCCGGAACTCGTGCAACGCCACTCCGTCATGCCGGACCGGCCGCCACGCCACGGCGCGGCGGTGCTGGCGCAATTCGTGAGCCGCATCCGGGGGATGCGCAGACTGTGGGTGCGTAGCTGAATGAATGATGCAGTGACACGGAACGGGCATTCCGGCGCAGGCGGCCAGCGTCGCACCGCCGACATCCTGCTGGTCGTGGCGGGCTTCGTCGTCGCCGGCCTGGCGGCGGCGTGGTTCCTGGCGGATCGGCTCGGCGGCGAAGAGGAGCAGTTGCTCGAGGCGCCGCCACCGGTGTCGTCTTCGTCGACCGAGAACGCGGCTCCCGGCCTCTCCGTCAGTGCCGCCGCCGGCGAGGCTACGGACGTCAATCTCGGCAAGGCCCGGATGGCGGCGAGTGCCGGCATGCTGGTGGAGCCCGCGGGGCAGAACGCGCTCTATTTCTACTCTCTGGTCCTGGATGCCGAGCCCGAGCATGCCGGGGCCGCCGGCGAGCTGGCCGAGGTGGCCGGCGAGGTGGCGGGCCGGGTGCGCTCTCTCATGGAAGCCGGCGAGTTCACCGAGGCGGCCCGGCTGGCCAGCAAACTGGCGAGTGTGACGCCGGGTCATCCGGTCATCGTCGAGGTGCAGGAGACCCTGATCGCACGGCAGCAGCGGCTGGTCATGGAGGCGGTGCAGGCGGCCCGCGACGGTGACGACGGCACGGCGGCGAATCGCCTCGCGGCCGCCGAGGTGCTGCCTCAGGTTGACGATGCCCTGGTCGAGACCGCGCGTGAGCAGATCGGCAGCATCCGGGCCGAGCGCGCTGCCGCCGCGCGCGCCGCCGAGCGCCGCCGTCAGGCCGCCGAGCGGCGTGCCCGGGAGGAAGCTGCCGCGGCTGCTGCTGCTGCTGCGGCCGCGCAGGAGAGCGAGGCGGCCACGGCCACCGCGCCGGAGGAGGGCACTGCCGGTGAAGCCGCGGATGGGGATGCCGCAGAACCGGTATCGCCGCCCGAGCCGGACGCGCTGACGCGGGGTCGTGACAGCCTGGCCGCAGGCCGCCTGGCGGCGCCGGCGGACGACAACGCCCTGGCCTGGCTGGCGGAGGCCGAAGAAACGATGCCGGCCGATCCGGCCGTCGCCGCCTTCCGTGACCGCCTGGTGAGCGCCGTCGCCGTGGCCATCCGCGATCGCATCGATGCGGGTGCGCTGGAGGAGGCGGAGCGGCTGCTGCTGCAGCTGGAGGCCGTGGCCGAGGCCGCGCCTACGACCGCCGTGCTGCAGGACGAGGTGGATCGCGCGTTCATCCGGCGCGAATCCGCCCGGGTGCTCCCGGGCAGCGAGATGCTGGCCACGGATATCGTCCCGCCCGTCTATCCGCGTGCGGCCATCCGCCGCGAGCAGGAAGGCTGGGTGGACGTGGAGTTCACGGTGCTCGCCGACGGCAGTACGGCCGACCCGGAGGTGATCGAGTCGGTACCGGACCGGGTGTTCGAGGGTGCCAGTCTGCGTGCAGTCGAGCAGTGGCGATTCCGCCCCCGTGTCTATCGCGGCCGGCCCATCGACCAGCGGGTTTCCACCCGCATCAACTTCCAGCTGCAGGACTAGCGCCTGTCGCCACGCCACCCGCCGCCGCATCCGGGCGGCGGGGCAACCCGAATACCCGGTGAGCGCGCGTCCGGCGACGACGCCTGCGTTATCATTGGCACCCCTCTTGGCCGAAGCTGACCATGTCCCTGCGCCTCCTCGGAACCATGACCGTCATCCTGGGGGTGGCGGCCTGCTCGACTCCCCGCTACGCGCCCGAGGGCGCGGAGGACGTCCTGCCCGTGCCGTCCGCCTGGCCCGATTCCCCGGCGGCCGGCGCGCCGGCGGAGGCGGTCTGCCGGGACCTCGGCGGCGAATCCCTGGCCGCGCTGGAATCGCGCCTGGCGGCCGACAGCCTCGAGCTGCGCGGGGCGGTGGCGCGGCTGCGCCAGGCCGAGGCGCTGGCGCGCGGCGCCCGCTCGCCGTTGCTGCCGCGGCTCGATCTCGCCATCGAGGGCAGCCGGGGAAACGCGGTGGGCGCGGGTTTCCTCGCGGCGCAGATCCCGGGCGACGCGCTGCCGCCGGGGTTCCCCGCCGGCGGCGTCTCGGAGCAGTACCAGGGTTCTCTGGCCGCCAGCTACGAGGTGGACGTCTGGGGCCGCGTGCGCAACGAGTACCGGGCCGCGGCACTGCAGGCCGAGGCGGCCGCAGCGTCGCTGGCGGCGCTCGAGGTGAGCCTCGGCGCCCAGCTCGCGGATACCTGGGCATCGCTGCTCGCGCAGCGTGAACTGGTGGCCCTGCTGGAGCAGCAGGTGGCCACCTCGGAGAAATTCCTCGAACTCACCCGGCTGCGGTTCGGCCTGGGCCAGAGCGGCGCCGCCGACGTGGGGCGTCAGCGCCAGCAGCTGCAGCGGCTGGACGGCCAGCTGGGCGTGGCGCGCGGTCAGCGCAGAGTGCTGGAGCATCAGCTCGCCGCCCTCCTGGGCACGCCGCCGGATACCGCCCCGCTGCCGGATGATCAGGGAATGCCGGCCGTGCCGCCGCTGCCTGACCCGGGCGTGCCGGCCGCCTTGCCGGAGGCCCGTCCCGACGTCCGCGCCGCCCGCCTGGCGCTCGCCGCCAGCGACCGCCGGCTCGCGGCGAGCATCGCGCAGCGCCTGCCCACGCTGTCGCTGAGCGGCAGCCTGATTTCCGTGGAGACGATGCTGGAGGATCTCTTCAGCGACACGCTGTGGCAGGCGGGCGCAGAGGTCACCACCAACCTGTTCGACTTCGGCCGGCGCCGGGCCAACATCGATCTGCGCGACGCGGAGGCCGAGGAAGCGCTGATCGGGTACGCCGGCGCGCTGCTGGACGCCTGGACCGAAGTGGCCGTCTCGCTGGCGCTGGCCCATGCCAGGGACGACCTGGTCGCGAGCCTGCGCCTTCAGCTGGCGGAGGCCGAGCGGGTGCTGACGCTGACGCGCACCGCTTACCGGGAAGGGCAGGTGAATTTCCTCGACGTGCTGCTCGCGTTGCAATCGAAGCAGAGCCTGGAGCAGTCGCTGATCGGCGCCCGGCGCGACCAGTACAGCGGCCGCATCCAGCTGTGCCGCGCCCTCGGTGTCTCGCTGCTGCGCGAGGAGGCTGCGTGAGCCCCGGTCGCCGGCAGGCCCTTGCGGCGGTCCTGGTGCTGGCCGGCGGCATCGCCCTGTCGGCCGTGCTGCTCGCTACCCGCACGGAACCGGAGAAGGCGACCCGGGTGGAGCGGGGCACGCTGGTGGAGACCTGGACTGCGGACAGCCGTTCGGAACGTTACACAGTGCCGGCGCAGGGCGTGGTCACGCCGGCGCGCCGTGTGGTGCTGCAGCCCCAGGTGGGCGGCCGCGTGGTGGAACTCAACGACGCGCTGGTGCCCGGCGGGCTCGTGGAGGCCGGCGAGCTGCTCTTCCGCATCGAGCCCGACGACTACGAGCTGGCGGCCGAGACGGCCCGCACCCGGCTGGCGGATGCCCAGGCCCGGCTCGCCCTCGAGCAGGGCCGGCAGCGGGTCGCCGAGCGCGAATGGCGGCTGTTCGCGGACGAGCGCGACGAGGCCGCAGACCCGACGCTGGCGCTGCGCGAGCCCCAGCTGGCCACCGCCGAGGCCGCCGTGGCAGGCGCGCGTGCGCAACTCCGTCAGGCGGAGCTGAACCTGCAGCGCACCCGGGTGACGGCGCCGTTCAATGCGCTGGTTCTCGACGAGAATGTCGACCCGGGCCAGACCCTGTCGCCGCAGAGCCAGGCGGCCACCCTGGCCGGCACCGACCGGGCATGGGTGCGCGCCGCCGTGCCCGTGGACCGGCTCGGCGCCCTGGAGCTGCCGGACGAGCGGGGCCGGGGCGGTTCCACGGTCGAGATCCGCTACGACAGCGGCGCCGGTACGGTGGTGCGGCGCGGCCGGTTGCTGCGGCTGCTGGGGGACCTGGATCCGGCCGGCCGCCTCGCCCGGGTGCTGGTCGGCATCGACGATCCGCTGGCGCTGGAGACGGGCGGCCTGCCGCTCCTGTTCGAGAGCTACGTCGACGTGGAGATCGAGAGCGAGCGCGTCACCGAAGTGGTGGCACTCGAGCGCGCCTGGCTGCACGCCGGCGATCGGGTCTACGTCTACGGTGAGGACGGCCGGCTCGACATCCGGCGGGTGGAAGTGGGCTGGCGCAAGCCGGACCAGGTGATGATCACCGGCGGCCTGGAGGCCGGAGAGCTGGTGGTCACCAGCCCGCTCGCCTCGCCGGTGCCGGGCATGAAGCTCAGGCTGCAGGACGAACTCCCGGTCGGGGCGCAAGAGGCTGCCGGGAACCCGTGAGGGGATGAGCGCCGATCCCACAGCCATGCGGGGCCCCATCGCCTGGATGGCCCGCAACGCCGTCGCGGCGAACCTGCTGATGCTGCTGCTCATCGTCGGCGGGCTGCTGTTCGCCCAGCAGGTGCGCCAGGAGGTCTTCCCGGAGATCGATCTCGACATCATCACCGTGAGCGTGTCCTACCCGGGCGCGAGCCCCGAGGAAGTGGAGGAGGGCGTGGTACTCGCGGTCGAGGAGGCCGTGCGCGGCGTCGACGGCATCAAGGAAGTCAGCTCGGTCGTCAACGAGGGTCGCGGCGTCGTGCTGGCCGAGCTGCTGCTCGACACCGACGCCGACCAGGCGCTGAACGACGTCAAGAGCGCCGTGGACCGCATCACCTCCTTTCCGGAGGACGCGGAGCGCCCGGTCATCTCCCTGGCGACCAACCGGGAGCAGGTGCTGAACCTGATCGTCTACGGCGACCTGCAACTGCGCGAGCTGGACGGCCTGGCGGAGCAGCTGCGCGGCGAACTCCTCGACGACCCCCGCATCACGCTCATCGAGGTGGACGGCCTGCCGCCGCCCGAGGTCAGCATCGAGGTGCCCCAGGAGCAGCTCCGCCGCTACGGCCTCACGCTGCCCGAGATCGCCCGGCGCGTGCGCGCCGCCTCCATCGATCTGCCCGGAGGCACGGTGAAGACGGCCGGCGGCGACGTGCTGGTGCGCACCACCGAGCGGCGCGAGTTCGGCGACGAGTTCGAGGACATCGCCGTCATCAGCAATCCGGACGGCTCCCGGGTGACCCTGGGCGAGATGGCGACCATCGTCGACGGCTACCGGGACACCGACACCGAGGCGTTCTACGACGGCCACCCGGCCGTGCGGCTCAAGGTCTTCCGCGTGGGCGACGAGTCGCCGCTGACCGTCGCCGACGCCGTGCACGAGTTCATCGACGCCCGCCAGGGCGGCCTGCCCGACACCGTGAACCTGGTGGTCACGGACGACTCCTCCGAGGCCTTCCGCGACCGCATCGGTCTGCTGATCGAGAACGGCCGCCTCGGCGCCCTGCTGGTGCTGATCGTGCTCGGCATCTTCCTGCAGCCCCGCCTCGCCTTCTGGGTGACGCTCGGCATGCCCATCTCCTTCCTCGGCGTTTTCCTGTTCATGCCGATGGCGGACATCTCCATCAACATCATCTCGCTGTTCGCCTTCATCCTGACGCTGGGCATCGTCGTCGACGATGCGGTGGTGGTGGGCGAAGCCGTGTTCGCCAACCGCAGCCGCTACAACGACCCGCTCACCTCCTCGGTGGCGGGCACCCGGGAGGTGCTGACCCCGGTGGTGTTCGCCGTCCTCACCACGGTGCTGGCCTTCATGCCGCTGCTGTTCGTGCCCGGCATCATCGGCAAGTTCTTCATCAACATCCCGATGATCGTCATCCCGATCCTGCTGCTCTCGCTGGTCGAGTGCCTGCTGATCCTGCCGGCGCACCTCGCGCACGTGCGCCGCTCGGGCCAGTTCCGGCCGAATCCCGTGATGCGGCCGATCTACCGCTGGCAGAAGCAGTTCTCCAACGGGCTGGAGAACTGGATCGAGAATCGCTTCCGGCCGATGGCCGAGCGGGTGGCCGAGCGCCGCTACCTGGCGCTGGCGATCTCCCTCAGCGTGCTCATCGTCGCCTGGGCCACGCTGGCGAGCGGCCGCGTGCCGCTGACGTTCTTTCCCCGCGTCGAGGCAGACTTTGTCTCGGCCGGCGTCGAGCTGCCTTTCGGCGCGCCCGTTACAGAGACGCGCGGCGTCATGGAGCGCATGATCGCCGCCGCCCGGGACGTGGAGCAGGAACTCGCCGGCGAGGACGCCGTGACCGGCGATCAGCTGCTGGTCACCGGCATCTATTCCGAGATCGGCAAGAGCCAGCCCAATACCGGTGGCGGCGACATCAGCGTGGGCACGCAGACAGGAGGACACCGGGCGCTGGTGACCGTGTACCTGGCACCTGCCGGGGATCGGCAGGTCAGCTCGGAGGAGTTCGCCAAGCGCTGGCGGCAGCGGGTGGGAGAGCCGCCGGCGGCGGAGCGGATGACCTACAACTATTCGGTGGGCCCCGCCGCCGGCGCGAAAGTGGCGATCCAGCTCTCGCACCGGGACGTGCTCACCCTGGAGCACGCCGCCGCCCGCCTGGCCGGGGAGCTGTCGGATTACGCGGGGGTGTTC
Source organism: uncultured Woeseiaceae bacterium (assembly GCA_964421805.1). GTDB lineage: Bacteria > Pseudomonadota > Gammaproteobacteria > Steroidobacterales > Woeseiaceae > Lentisalinibacter. Next base: position 18,251 of record CAYQZN010000007.1, on the reverse strand, counting down.
GACGTGGACAGCGGCCTGGAGCAGGGCAAGCCCCAGCTGGACCTGGAGCTGAAGCCGGCGGCCCGCAGCCTCGGCATCACCGAGAGCGATCTCGCCAACCAGATCCGCGCCGCCTTCTTCGGCGCCGAGTCCCTGCGCCAGCAGCGCGGGCGCGACGAGCTGCGCGTGTACGTGCGCCTGCCGGAGACCGAGCGCGAGACGCTCTATTCCGTGGAGACCTTCATCGTGCGCACGCCGGGCGGCGGCGAGATACCGCTGGGGCAGGCGGCCCGGGTGACGGAGGGACGCTCGTTCACGGAGATCCGGCGTGAGGACGGCAAGCGGGTCATCGAGGTCAGCTCCGACGTGGACGAGAATGTCGCCAACGCCGGGCAGATCACCGCCGCGCTGACGGGCGAGGTGCTGCCGCGCATGCAGCAGGAGCTGCCGGGGCTCACCTGGAGCCTGTCCGGCGAGCAGGAGGCACAGGCCGAATCCATCGGCGGTCTGATGCGGGGCATGGTGCTGGCGCTGCTGGCCATGTACGCGCTCATGGCCGTCGCGTTCCGCAGCTACGTGCAGCCGCTGCTGGTGCTGTTCGCCGTCCCCTTCGGCCTGATCGGCGCCGTGCTCGGCCACGCGATCATGGGCTACACGATGAGCTTCGTCAGCGTGCTCGGCCTGGTCGCGCTGTCCGGCGTGGTCATCAACGGCTCGCTGGTGCTGATCACCGCCATCAACGATTTCCGCAAGGAAGGGGTGGAGCTGCAGGACGCGGTGATCTCGGGCACCGTGCGCCGCGTGCGGCCGGTGGTGCTCACCTCCCTGACCACCTTCTTCGGCCTGACACCGATCATCTTCGAGACCTCCCTGCAGGCCCGCTTCCTGATCCCCATGGCCATCAGCCTCGGCTTCGGCGTGCTGTTCGTCACGGCCATCGCGCTGCTGCTGGTGCCGGCGAGCTACCTGGCGATGACCGACGTCCAGCGCTGGGTGGCCGGCCGGCGTGCGGCACGGCTGCCGCAGCAGCATTCGGCCTGAGGCGGGTCCGAGCGCTGCTCCGCGTCCGTCTGACCCGCCGCCGCGGTCTGCTAATATCGGCGCCATGAACGGTGCGGAATCACTATTGCGGACGCTGCTCGCCGCCGGGGTCGAGGTCTGCTTCACCAATCCCGGCACCTCGGAGATGCAGTTCGTCGCCGCCCTGGACCGGGTGGACGGCATGCGCAGCGTGCTGGCCCTGTTCGAGGGCGTGGTCTCCGGCGCGGCGGACGGTTACGGGCGCATGCGCGGCGTGCCGGCCGCCACCCTGCTGCATCTCGGCCCCGGCATGGGCAACGCGTTTGCCAATTTCCACAACGCCCGGCGCGCCCACACGCCCATCGTCAACATCATCGGCGAGCACGCCACCTGGCATCGCGCGCTGGACGCGCCGCTCACCTCGGACATCGACGGCGTCTCCCGGCCGGTCTCGGACTGGGTGCGCACCTGCGAGGACGGCAGCGCGCTGGCCGGCGACGCCGCCGAGGCGGTGGCCGCCGCCACCGCGCCGCCGGGCGGGATCGCCACGCTGATCATGCCGGCGGATCTCGCCTGGCAGGACGGTCCGCCGCCCGGCGACGCCCTGCCGGCGGCCGCACCGGCGGCGGTGGATGCCGAACGCGTCCGCGGCGTTGCCCGGGCGCTGGCGAGCGGCGAACCGGCCGCCATCCTCGTGAACGGCCCGGTGCTGCGCAGCCACGGCCTGGAGCTCGCCAGCCGCGTCGCCAACGCCAGCGGCGCCCGGCTGCTGACCGATACCTTCGTGGCCCGCCAGGAGCGCGGCGCCGGCCGCGCCGTCATCGGCCGCCTGCCCTATTTCGCGGAGGAGGCGCGGGAGGCGCTGGCCGGCATCCGCCACCTGGTGCTCGTGAACACCCGCGAGCCGGTCACCTTCTTTGCCTATCCGGGCGTGCCCAGCCGCATCGCGCCGGACGGCTGCGAGATCGTGAGCCTGGCCGACCCGGGCGAGGACGGCATCGGCGCACTGGAGGCGCTGGCGGACGAGCTCGGCGCCGGGAGCGACCGCGCCGAACTCGCCCCCGCCCGGCAGGCGGAGCCGCCGGCCGGCGATCTGACCGCCGAGACGCTGGCGCTCGCCATCGCCGCGGTGCTGCCCGAGAACGCGATCGTCTCCGACGAATCCGCCACCAGCGGCGGTGCGCTGCTGCCGGCCACGGCCACCGCCCCGCCCCACGACTGGCTGATGCTCACCGGCGGCTCCATCGGCCAGGGCCTGCCGGTGGCTACCGGCGCCGCTATCGCCTGTCCGGATCGCAAGGTGCTCGCGCTGCAGGCCGACGGCGGCGGCATGTATACCCTGCAGTCGCTGTGGACCCAGGCGCGGGAGGGACTGGACGTCACCAACGTCATCTTCGCCAACCGCCAGTACCGCATCCTGAACATCGAGTTCATGCGGGTGGGCGCCGGCGAGCCGGGACCCAAGGCGCGGGACATGCTGGACATCGGCCGGCCGGACCTGGACTGGGTGGCGCTGGCCGAGGGCATGGGCGTCACCGCCCGGCGTGCGACGACGCTGGAGGAATTCAATCGGGCGCTGGCCGACTTCGTGCCGGCGCCCGGTCCCAATCTCATCGAGCTGGTGCTGTGAGGATGCGGGCCGTGCGGATGCTGCTGCCATGCCTGTTTCTGGCCGTTGTATCCGCGCCGCCGCCCGCCGGCGCCGAGGTGACCGCGGCGGCGGCACACGGCTTCACCGTGCATGCCGAGGCCGCCGTGGATGCGCCACCGGAGACAGCGTGGCGCATGCTGACCGCGCACGTGGGCGAATGGTGGAACGGCGCGCACACCTATTCCGGCGAGGCGCACAATCTCTATATCGAGACCCGCGCCAACGGCTGCTTCTGCGAGAAGCTCGGCGAGGACGGCGCGGTGGTGCACATGACCGTCACCTTCGTCGAGCCCGGCCGCATGCTGCGTCTGACCGGCGGGCTCGGGCCCCTCGGCCTGATGGGCGTCAACGGCAACATGACCTGGAGTCTGGCCGCTGAGGAAGGCCGCACCCTGATCGCCCTGGACTACGCAGTGGGCGGCTATGACCCGCGCGGTCTGGACCAGATCGCGCCGGCGGTGGACCGGGTGCTGACCGAGCAGCTGCTGCGGCTGCAGAGGCTGATCGAGACCGGTACGCCGGAGGACGGCGAGGCCTGATCCGCCTCAGTCGGTGTCGGCCGCTGCGCCGGCGCCGCCCATGAACTCCACGACCACCCGGGCCAGTTCGGGCCCGCGGTCTTCCTGCAGGAAATGGCCGCCGCCGCGGATGGTCGTGTGCGGCTGTCCCGCCGCACCGGGGATGCGCGCCCGGGCTGGCTCGTCCATGCCGCGGGTGATGGGGTCCTTGTCGCTGAAGGCGGTCAGGAACGGCTTCTCCCAGCGTTCGAGCACCTCCCACGCCTTGCGGTTGGCCGCTGCCGCCGGATCGTCCGGCCGGGTCGGGACCAGCGGCGGGAAGGCCCGCGCGGCCGCCTTGTAGCGCGCCGAAGGGAATGGCGCGTCATAGGCGGCGATTACCTCCGCGGGCAGCGGCGTGGTGGTGCCCTGGTCGATGATGCGGCCGATGGGGAACCAGGGGCTCCAGCGCGCGAACCGCTGCCACACCTTGAACGCCGCCGGCATCTGCTGGTCGCCGGTGGGCAGCCCGCCGTTGGCCAGCACGATGCCGCTGAAGCGCTCGGGGTTCTCGGCGGCGAGCCGCAGGCCGAGCAGCGACCCCCAGTCCTGACAGACCAGCGTCACGTCCGTCAGGTCCAGCTCCAGCAGGAAGGCGGTGAGCCAGTCCATGTGGCGCTGGTAGCTGTAGTCGGCCACCGCCGCCGGCTTGTCCGACTTGCCGAATCCGATCAGGTCCGGCGCCACGGCGCGGTGGCCGGCGTCGACGATGACGGGGATCATGTGGCGGTAGAGATAGGACCAGCTCGGCTCGCCGTGCAGCAGCAGCACCGGCCGGCCTTGCCGCGGTCCCTCGTCCAGGTAGTGCAGGGCGAGTCCGTCGACCTCGGTCCAATGCTCGGCGAACGGGTAGTCGGGCAGATCCCGGAATCGCTCCGGCGGCGTCTTCAGGACTTCCATGGCGGCCCCTCACTGCTGGCTGGCCCTTATTCTCCGATCCCGCCGGCCCGGGGCGCAAGCGCCCGGGCTTTTCGGCGAGGCTCCGGGAAGTGGCTCTCGGACGAGGCGCTCAGCCGAGGCTGCGTCCCGCGAACCAGGCCAGGCCGAGGCCGCAGAGGACGGCCGCCAGCAGGGTCTGCGCCGTTTCGACGCGGGTTACCCGGAACAGGCGGCCCGCGGCGGCAACCGCGATCAGCACGGCGGCCACCAGAGCGAGCTGACCCAGCTCGACGCCGATGTTGAAGGCGACCAGCGGCAGGGCTACGGCGTCTTCGGGCAGGCCGGTCTCCAGCAGAAAGCCGGCGAAGCCCAGGCCGTGGATGAGACCGAACAGGACGGCGACGGCGCCGAGGAAACCGCTGCGCCGGGTGCGGTCGTCGAACTCGCCTGCCAGGGCGAGGTAGCAGCCGGAGAAGAGCGCGAGACCGGCATAGGCGGCGAGGCCCCGGAGCGGCAGGTCGGCGAGCGCCCAGGCCGCGAGGCCGGCGAGGCCGGCCGCGAGTGCGGCGGCGACGGCGAGCCGGCGCCAGTAGCCGTCTCTGAGCGCGACGGTCTCCGCCGCCACCAGGGCGATGGTATAGCCGATGAAGGCCTCCACCCTGGGCGGCGACGCCTGCACCATCCCGGTGACGGCGAGCGACAGTGTGACGCTGTGTCCGATCGTAAAGCCGGTGACGGCGATGATCACGTTGCGCCAGTGCGCGGCGGCGAGCAGCAGGGCGAACAGGAATGCGATGTGGTCCGGCCCGCTCAGTATGTGGGCGATGCCGAGCTGCAGATAATCACGGAAGCCTGCCAGGCCGCCTGCCGGCGACTCGCCGCCGCCGTCGAGACGGAATTCCGGATCGTTCTCGCGCAGCAGGGACTCGGTGAGCGTGCCGGCCTGACGCGCGAAGTGGGTGTGGCCCTGCACCCGGTCGAACAGCACCCCGACGCGCACGTTCTCGGGCGGTCCGCCGCAGGCGTAGCGCAGTTCCACCCTGACGTAGCCCGCTTCCGCGGTCAGCGGTTCGGCGGCCGTCAGCGTGCAGGGGCCCTCTGCCGAGCGGGCGACCACGCGGCCCGCCAGGTAATCGGCAAAGACCCGGCCGAGGGGCCGGCCGTCGCGGGTCACCTCCGGCAGGCGGGTGACCTCACGCGCCGGCACGGTCACGATGCCTGTGGCGCTGCGGTCGCCGGTGTGCCATTCCGACCAGGACTCGCTGCGGGTGTGGGCTGCCGCGGCGCCGGCGAGCAGACACAGCAGCAGGAGCGTGCCGGCGGCCCGGCTCACCGCTCTGCCGGCCCGGCCGACTCGATGTCCGCCCTGGCCCGCAGCTCCTCGAGATAGCGGGCGAGAGCGGCATCCATCTGTGCCCGCCGCCAGGCGGCTTCCACCCGCTCGCGGATTCCGGCATAGGGCGGCGCGGCAGCCTCGCTGCGCCCGGCCACCCGCGCGACGATCCAGCGCCCGGCATAGGGCAGCGGGGCCAGCCATTCGCCCGTCGGCGCAGTGCTGAGGGCGGCGGTGATGCGGGGGCCGAGGTAGTCGCGCAGTTTCGCCGGCGGCAGCAGCGCGTCCGGCAGACCGGCTATCGCCCTGGCTGTGGATTCCCCGCCGTCGCCGTTGCTCTCGAGCCGTTGCCGCAGGGCGCGTGCCGCCGCCTCGTCCGGCGCCGCAAGGGCCTGCACGCGCAGCCGCGGCGCCCCGGCGAACAGCGCACGGTTGTCCGCGTACCAGTCTCGCAGCTCGTCTTCGGACGGCGAGCGGGCCGCGGCGTCCCGGGTGATGCGCCGGATCATGGCGTCCACCAGCGCGTCGCGCGCCGCCCGGTCGGTGTGCCCCAGGTCGAGTTCCAGCGCGCGCTGCACGAGCAGTTCCTCCTCCACCAGTCGGCGCAGTATCCAGTCCCGATCCGCCTGGTCGAGGGCATCGCGGGAATCGCTGCCGAGGGCGGCGAGTGCATCGGCGAGCTCGCTGTTGCCGATGAGGCGTTCGTTCACCCGCGCTGCCGCGTCGGCCGGAAGGTCCCGCGGCGCATCGGTGGCGAGCAGGCCGTAGACCGCAAGGGCGATGCCGGCGCAGGCGCCGGCGGCGAGGATTGTGATGCTCCGCGGGCTGCCCCGGGTCATATCCCGGCGTCGGCGGCCGGCCGCCGGCATGCCATGCGGGTTGTCGCTCGGGTCGCTCACCGTGGGCATTATAGGGCCGGCTCCGGTACATTACGCCGCTGGAGGACGGCGGAGTATGCGCTATGACGACCCTCGACGGTGCGACGGTGCTGGTGACCGGCGCATCCGGCGGTTTCGGCAGGCAGATGATGCGCCAGTTCCTGGCGGCGGACAGCCGGCTGATCGTGACGGACCGGGACGCCGCGGCGCTGACGGAGGCGGCCCGTGCCATCCAGGCGGAGGCCGGGGGCCGTGGCGAGATACTTGCCGTGCCCGAGGCGGACCTCTCTTCCCGGGACGGCTGCGAGCGGCTCTGCGAAAAGGTCAGGGCAGTCGCGATGCCCGATATACTGGTGAACAACGCCGGCATCGGCATGAGCGGGCGCATCGACCGCATTCCCTGGCAGCAATGGGAGACGCTCATGCAGGTGAACCTGCTCTCGGTGATGCGCCTCACCGCCCTGTTCCTGCCGCCCATGCTCGAGCGCGACTCCGGCCACGTCGTGAACATCTCCTCCATCGCGGGCTGGGTGGCCGCGGGAGGCATGTCCGTCTACTCCGCTTCCAAGTTCGGCGTGCGCGGTTTCGGCGACAGCCTTACCCGGGACCTCGAGGAGACGGGCGTCCGCGTGACCACCGTGTTCCCCTTCTTCAGCCGCACGCCGATCCTGGACTCGATACAGTTCGGCGAGGACCCGCCGCGCAAGGTGCCCGACGACATCGTCACGGATCCGGCCGACGTCGTCCGCGAGATACTGAAAGGCATCCGCGAAGACCGCGAGTACGTGTTCCCGGATCCCATGGCGCGCCGCCTGCACCGGCTGCAGCGTTTCTTCCCGCGCCTCGTGCTCTGGTTCGGCCGCCGATTCGAGCAACGCACCCGGGCCGCCGGCGGGCCCGGCTGACCGGAGGCTGACGGGGAGCGCGATGATCAGCCTGAGAGCGAGACTGACGCGGGCGCTGCTGCGGCTGCGCACGCGATTCAGGAAGCCGGGTGCGCCGATGGCCGAGCGGCGCGCACGGCTGGACCGGATGGGCGGGGGCATCGCGGCGGCGCACGGCGTGCGGATCGTCCCGGACGAGGTCGACGGCCTTTACGCGGAGTGGCTCATTCCGGAAGGTGCCGCCGAGGACGAGACGGTGCTGTACCTGCACGGGGGTGCCTACACGGCCGGCTCCTGTGCCAGCCACCGCAACGCGGTCTCCCACATCGCCAGGGCGGGCGGGATACGGTTGCTGATGCCCGAGTACCGGCTGGCGCCGGAACATCCTTTCCCCGCCGCGCTGGAGGACGGGCTCGCTGCGTACCGCTGGTTGCTGGAGCGGGGGGCGGACCCGCGCAAGGTGATCCTGGCGGGTGATTCGGCCGGCGGCGGACTCGCCCTCGCCGTGATGGTGGCGGCGCGGGACGAGGGCACGCCGCTGCCGGGCGCCGCTGCGCTGATCTCGGCCTGGACCGATCTGGCTGCGACCGGCGGCTCGCTGAAGAGCCGTAACGACAAGGATCCCTGGTTCGACGCCGACGAGATCGCGCCGATGGCGCGCAATTATCACCAGGACACGGAGCCCCGCCATCCGCTGGTATCACCGCTGTACGCCGCGCTGGAAGGGCTGCCGCCGCTGATGCTGCAGGTGGGCGACCACGAGGTGCTGCTGAACGACTCGACGCGGCTGGCAGAAAAGGCCCGCGAGGCCGGCGTCGACGTGACCCTGCGGGTCTGGCCCGGCATGTGGCACGTCTGGCATTTCTTCGTCGGTCGCATGCCCGAGGCGAAGCAGGCCATCCTGGAGATGGCCGCCTTCATGGAGGCTCGCATGGCCGCGGGCCGGCGGGGGGCCGGGGACAGTTAACCCGCACGAATCGGGTTAACTGTCCCCGTTTCTTGCCGGCAGGGTCGGGCCGGCCAGGGAGAGATCGTCTAGATCGTGCCGTTCACGATCGGCTGGAAGGCGGTGAGGCTGTCCCGCAGCTGGTTGTTGCCGAGGCCGTGACCCGGGAACACGTTCGGGAACAGGCCCTGCTCGCCGTGCAGCGCCATGTAGTTCAGGATCACCGTCTCGACCAGCAGGTTGACGTTGTTCGCCGCCGGGGTCGAGGCGTTCTGCACGGAGCCGTCCGCCTGGAACCAGCCGATCTGCTGGTGGCGCTCCGGTCCGCCGTTGCCGTCGAGCAGCTGTGGTCTGCCGGTGGGGCTGTAGACCAGGAAGAACGACGCCGCCGTGGACTGGTTGTCGCTGGTCCACTCGAACTTGCCGCGGCCGTCCTCGGAATTGTCGATGGTGCCGTTGGCCGACAGCGAGCCGTCGCTGAACACGTAGAGCATCAGCGGCAGGCCCTTGCGCGCGGCGTATTCCAGGCACGCGCCCATGCAGCGGCCGGCACGGAAGTCACGCACCTCGCCGGTGCGCCGCGCGCCGCCGTGGTAGTCGTAGCCGCCCATGGCCACGGTGCCGGCGCCGGCGAAACCGTTCACCACCATCTTCATGACGGCGGCGGTCTTGCGGAATTCCCGCTCGTCCTGGTAGTCCGCCTGGGTGAAGATGCTGGCGAGGTCGTCGCCGACGATGTCGAGGTCGGCGTCCGGGTCCAGGATACCGGGCTCGCCGAAGCGGTCGGCCAGATCCGCGGCCTTCACGTAGCCGCAGTTCACCAGGTCCTTGAGCACGTCGTCCGCAGTGATCTCGAGCCTGGTGTCCACGCGGCCGAGCTTCATGTCGCTGATGCGCTGGATGGACTCCATCACCGCGACGGCGTCCTCCTGGGCGAGCAGTCCCACCAGCTTGCCGGTGTCGACCAGGCCGGTGACGTCGCTCGCCCGGTCCACCTTGGTGGGTCGGATGGACTGGTCCATCAGCATGGCCGGCGCCATGGAATTGCCGCCGGAATCGGAGGAGCGCGAGCCGATCAGTGTGAGCAGCTCGCCGTCGGCGCCCGCACGCGCGATGCCGTACATCGGGTTGTGCGGATTGTTGCCGGTGTCGTTCTCCGAGCGCGCGGGGATCACGCAGCCGTTGATGTTGGCCATCGTGGTCGGCGACAGATGCATCATCATGCCGCGCAGGAAGGCGCTGTCGGAATGGAAGGCGAGCCCCAGGTCGGTGTTGATGAAGTCGTTCGTGCCGGTCTGCGGGTTGGTGACCGACGGGATCATGTCGCCGGGCAGCCCGAGCTTGGCGTAGCCCTCGGTGGACAGGAAGTCCATCTGGCCGCCTTCCTTGCCGACCAGCACGTTCGAGCCGGCCATGTTGGCGCCGCCGGCCAGATCGAAGCCGATGAACGGGATCTTGCCTGCGCCCTGCACCGCGATGCCGCAGGACTGGGTCAGGGCCTGCAGGTCCGGGCTCAGAGCCGCGTAGGCCGCCCGCGGATTGGCGAACAGGCTCATCACGCCCGCTCCCATCAGGCTCCCCGTGCCGGCGATGAAGCCCTGGGAGAGCAGCTGGCGACGGGTGATGGGACGCGGATGATCCGGATGGCACAGCGGCGCATCGGGATTGGTGGTGGCGAACTTGTTGGACATGGTCATTGCCTCGATTGATGCGTTGTCTGTGGCTCGTCGATCACTGGACCGTCAGGGTGGCGCTGCCGATCAGCGCCGCACAGGTCGCCTTGGCGACCGTCGCCGTGCGGCCGGCCTCGCAGCCGCCGCCGCAGACGGTCAGCCGATCGATCAGGCTGTTCAGCTCGGCCTTCACGTCGTCCGGATGCGGCTGGCTCACGACACCGGTGTTATTGATGCGCGTGATCAGCGGGTCCAGCAGCTGGTCGCGTGCGGCCAGCGTGCCGTAGGCCGTGCCCACCCCGGCGTCGAAGTCGAAGCCCGGGAATACCTGCGCGCGCAGCCCGGGGTCCTCGACCAGTGCGTTGCAGTACTCGATGGCGAGCTGTGAGACGCCCACCTGCTGCGAGGACGAGAACGCGCCGAAGCTCTCCACCGTGGGCAGCTGCTGCTTCACGGTCTCGAAGGTCAGCGCCACTTCCGGGTGGGTCGTGGGCACGCCGGTGATCTGGGACATGGACGCATTCAGCTCGTCGAAGACGCGCACGCCCACGTCCGGCGACGGCTCGAGGTCGGTCGGTGCCGGCGTGAGCGGCGTCGGTTCCGTGCGCACGTTGGTATTGGCGCCGAGTACCTCGAAGGTCAGGAAGAACTCGTCCGACTCGGGGCCTTTCTGCAGCTCGATGATCGTGCCCACGTCGGCCAGCGGCTGGCCGAGATCCGCGGTGGCCGCGTCGCTCGACAGCGTCGCCGACACCGTCTTGTAGGCCTGGCCGGCGGCGGGTTCACTGCCATTCAGGCCGATGCGCACCCCCTCCAGTGCGATACCGCTCCAGGTCGCCGTATCGTCCAGGCTGATGAAGTGGGGCTTGGTGAAAAGGTAGGAGTAGCTGTCGAACTGCGCCACCTCGAACAGGACGTAGGCCTCGGGCACGTCGATCAGGTGGCTCACCCCGAACAGCAGGAAGAACTTCTCGCCGACGCCTACCTCGAAGTTCTGAACGATCTGCTCCGGCGTCAGCGTCCGGTTGTGGATGGCCACCATGCGGAAGGTGCCGGCGAACTGCCGGTCGCCCGAGACCTCGTTGCCGAGGACGAAGGCGAAGGTGTCGTCCCAGTCGGCGATGCTGCCGCCGGTGCCGAGCGGCTCCATGTCGTCGGTGTGCACACCGTTCACGTAGATGCTGCGGCCCTCCACCGGGTCGAAGTTCGCGACGACGTGCTGCAGGGTCGCCTGCAGATCCTCGTCGGCGGCCGAGGTGGTCAGCACCGGGTCGCCGTTGCCGTCGGTGGCGTCCGAGCGATTGAAGAAGTCGTAGCTGTACAGGGTCTGGCCGAGCGTGAAGTTGCGCGCGGTCGTGCCCGCGGAGTAGCTGACGATGCGGGATTCCTCCTGCACGACGTTGGCGGGCACCACCCAGGCCTCGATGGAATACTCGCCGGTGCCCTTGATCAGGTCGTGCAGCTTGCGGCTGGCCGTGGTCGTGCCCTGGGCCTTGCCCTCGCGCAGCGCGATGCCCCAGCCGCCGACCCAGTTGTAGTCGCCGCTGACGGTCAGGTTCAGCGCCGGCTCGACGCCGCTGGTGTCGAAGGCGGTGTCGCCCTGCCCGGTCTTGAACTCCCACATCGCGATCACGTTGCGCTCGTAGCGGTTGCCGCCGGAGGCGACGATGCCGTCGGTCAGGGCCAGCGCGCGGCTCAGCACCAGCGCGGAATCCACCTCGGTGGGGGTCACCTGATTGGCAAAAGCCTCCACGGCAGACTGCATCTGCGCCGCGTTCGACGTGCAGTCGCTCCAGCAGTTATGGAACTCGCTCGCCAGGCGCACGACGAAGCGCGACGCCGCGGGATCGTCCAGATTGATCTTGGACTTCGCCGCCTCGTAGGCGGCCGCCACGTCCGCTTCGGCGAAGAACGGCGACTGGGACGTGGGCGCGGCACTGGTGTGGCAGCCGGCGCAGTACTCGGTGAGAACCGGGTGCACGGTCTGCCCGAACAGGGCGCCACCGTCGGCCGGGAAACTCTTGCTGGCGCCCGGTTGCTTGTCCACCGGCGCCTCCAGTTCGATGTTCTTGCCGCCGCCCGCGGCGTCACCGGCCCAGTTGCCGATCCAGGTCGTCAGGATCTCGCCGCAGACCGCGTCGCTGGACTCCCAGCAGTTATGGCCGCCGGCCACCTTGGACACCATGCGGGAGTCGGCAGGCGAGGTGAGGTCGACGATCGTATTCGCCTCCTCGTAGGCGAGATTGACGTCGTCGGTGCGGGCGAAGGTCGGCGCCTGGCCGCCGGTGCCGTGACAGGCGCCGCAGCGGTTGTCCGTGCGCACGTTGTCCCACACCTCGATCTTGAACGACTGCACGTCGTCGGTGGCCGGCGCCGGGCCGGTGTAGTCCGGCGTCGGCGCGACGCTCGTTACCGGGTTCTCTTCGACGTCGGCGCCGCTGGAGCAGCCGGCCAGTGCGGCGGCGGCCACGAGGGCGACGACGAGGTGAGCGCGTGCGGGCAGAGAGATCATATTATTCCTATCCATGATTGCCGACCTCCTCATTCGCCCATGCAGTGCACGGCGGTCTCGGCGAACACCGTCTTCATGCGGTACTGATCGGCGCGGAATACGCCGGTGATTCTGTCGAGGGCACTGCGGTCGGCCGCATCCTGGGGCCTGCGGAAGCAGACGGCCTCGAACACCTTCTTCACCTGGCATTCGGCGAAGACGTCGCTCGCGCCGAACTCCTGGCCCAGGGACTTGGCGCCGTTGCCGCTGCCCGGCAGCGACGGATCCCAGCCGAGGCTGGCGTTGCGGCCCTCGCGCCAGTAGTTGTCCCAGCGATCGTCGGGCGTGCGGAAGCCGAACGGGAAGTTGGCATCGTTATTGAAGTACTTGGGGTGCACCTGGCCCTCGCTGTACTCGATGCGGCCGGTGTCCGGATCGAAGTTGTAGTAGGCGTACGCCTGCGCCAGCGGATCCATGCCCGCGTGGCACTCGACGCAGTTGTTCAGGAAGACGCGGCTGTCGCCGCCCGGGCTGCGCGAGACGTCCTGGCGGATGCGGTCCGGCGAGCGCGAGCCGTCCTTGACCTGCTCCAGGTCGTTGCACATGTGATTCATCAGCGTGAAGCGGAACATCGCCCGGTTGGTGCCGGCGATGAAAAAGGCCTCGGCGGCGGCGCGGCTGGTGACCACGCCGGCGGTTGCCGCGGCCGGCAGATCCGTGAGCGCCGACTGGCTGGTCTGGACCAGCGCGGCCTTCAGGTCGACGCCCTGTTCCTCCATGGCCTCGTAATGGGCGTTGTCGGACATGGAGTAGGGCGGCAGGCCGAGACCGCTGTCGCCGACGTAGAGAATGTCGGCCGAGAGCACCGTATTGAAGGGTACGTCGTCGCGGATCATGCCGATGACCGTGGCGGTGTAGTCGTTCAGCGGGGCGAACACCGTCTGCTCCCGGTTGGTCCACGGCGTCACGAAGTTCTTCAGCGTCACGTTATAGAAGGCGCTGTTCTCCATGGCCGTCTCCGCCGCGGCGACGGGATCGCCGGCGAGGATGTCGGCTTCCATGTCGGCGAGTACCGGCTCTGTCGGCGGGACGCCGGCGAGACGGTCATGGAGCCGCTTGGCCTGCTCCCGCGGTCCGGCTTCAGCCGTGGCGGCCAGCGCCAGCGCGAGGCAGGCGATGGCGAGGAGAGCGCGGCGCGGCAGCGCGTGCGCGGATTGCTTGGGTGCGTTCATGACGATCCTGCTCATACGTTTCCGTCTTCCCTTCCTGCCAGGGGCGGAGACCGTCGGGAGCGGAGGATGTCCATGCGGAATCATCCGTGCTGATCGTCAGCTGTCGCTCCTGGCAGCGTCGCCGTCCTGGACGTGAATCCGTAGACCGCTGGCTTTGCGTCCCCGCCTTTCGACGGGTTTGCCCTTTTCAGAAGCCCTGCGTGCGCGTCGCGCTATTCGAAGCGTCCGATGCTTGCAGATCGCCGACAGGATCACCGTGACTCCATTCACAAGTCCCGCCGTCTTCCGGGACTACCGTCACGCGTGCTCCCCCGCGGCGGGCTACTGTCGCGAACAGCTGTGCAAGCGGCATGCCAGTTCGCGGCGCAGGTCACAGGAGATTTGTTTTGGTTCATAAATCAATCGGTTGCGCTTCGTGACGGCTGTGGCGCGGCGCCGGGATATGTCAAGCGCTTGTCGGCGGAAATCGACAGGATGGTCACGGCCCGACGGCAAACCCCTGATTCGACGGGCCATTCGGCTTGTCGGCGAAAGACGACAGCGTGCGTCACTGTGACAGGACCGCCGGCGCCAGGCAGCGTGCATTGCGGGGCCGCCGGCGCGCTTGCGGCGCGCTCTTGCTGTCGCCGAAATTCCACATTACGCGCGTCCCCGCGCCCTCCCTATACTGCGCCGCTCGTTATCCACCAGAGCCAAGTCAGGACACGCGCGCAAGTGATGATCTCCATGGATTTGTGATCTTGTTAACAGAATGCAGTGAGGCCCCTCTCCACCATGGGTCACGGCAGGCGGCAGGTCATCAGGCCGCGTGTCAGAGGACCGGCGGTGCAGGGCGCCTGCAGCATTCCCGCAGTGATCGCAGGAGTGCGTCGCGTGACGGCTGCAGGAAAGAGGATGTCCCATGAACAGCACGATGCAGACAGTTACCCGGAGGACGCCGGCAAGGGCGGCTCTCATCGCCGTCGCCTGCACGCTGGTGGCCGCCGCGGGCTGCGGTGGCGGCGGCAGCGGCGAAGGCCGCATCGGCTTCGGCAGCGGGCAGGATCCCGACCCCGTCGTGCTCGACTTCCCCATCGCCTACGTGAAGCGGCCGGTGCCGCTCGACGACAACGGTGACCCGACCGACTTCGACGTGCGCGAGCCGGTGACCTTCGACATCGGCGCCGATCTCTACGTGCGCGACCGCGCCTCACCGTCAACCGCGGACGTCAACGTCACCGGAGAGATCACCGAAGGCCTCGGCGACGTCCGCGACCTGGAAGTATCGCGCGACGGCACGCGAGTGCTGTTCGCGATGCGGGCGCAGTTCATCGAGGGCGCCGACGAGGAGGACCAGCCGACCTGGAACGTCTGGGAGTACGACATACCCGGCGACACGCTGCGGCGGATCATCACGTCGGACATCGTCGCGGAGGCGGGCCAGGACCTCGCGCCGACCTACCTGCCGGACGGCCGCATCATCTTCTCTTCCACCCGCCAGCGCCAGTCCGGTGCCGTGTTGCTGGACGAGGGCAAGCCACAGTTCTCGGCCCTCGACGAAGACCGCAACGTGCCCGCGCTGGTGCTGCACGTCATGAACGCCGACGGCACGGATATCCGCCAGGTGAGTTTCAACCAGAGCCACGACCTCGATCCCGCCGTCCTCTCCAACGGGCAGGTGGTGTTCAGCCGCTGGGACAACGCGCCTGGCAACGACGGCATCCACCTCTATCGCATGAACCCGGACGGAGCCGCGCTCGAGTTACTGTACGGCGCCAACAGCCACGATACCGGCAGCGGCGGCGAGGCCGTACAGTTCCTGCGCGCCCGTGAATTGCCGAACGGCAGCGTCATGGCGCTGCTGCGCCCCTTCGACGGCGCCGGCGGCGGCGGCGACATCATCGAAATCGATGTTGCCAACTACATCGAGAACACCCAGCCCAATCGCGACAACATCGGCGTGCTGTCCGGCCCGGCGCAGTCGGCTGCCACCATCAACGAAGTGCTGATCGACGACGACGCGCCTTCGCCCGGCGGCCGTTACAATTCTGTCTTCCCGCTCCGCGACGGCACCGAGCGGCTGCTGGTGAGCTGGAGCCAGTGCCGTCTGCAGGACCCGGCGGACCTCAGGATCGTGCCCTGCACCGATGCCAACCTGGCAGATCCGGCACTCGTCGAGGCGCCGCCGCTCTACGGCATCTGGATCTACGACCGCAGCGACGAGACCCAGCAGCCTGTGGTCGCGCCGGAAGAGGGATTCATGTACACGGACATCGTCGCCGCGGAGCCCGGCACCGGCACGCCACCGGTGGTCTTCGACGACTCCGAGCCTTTCACCCTGGACCCGGACATCGCCGCCGAGGGCGCGGCGGTCATCCACATCCGCAGCGTCTACGATATCGCCGGCCAGGACGTGTCCGGCGTCGGCATGGACGTGCTCGCCGATCCGGCTCAGACGACCGCCGCCGAACGTCCGGCTCGTTTCCTGCGGGTGGTGAAGGCGGTCTCGATCCCGGACGAGGAGGTGCGTGACTTCGACAACAGCGCCTTCGGCGTCTCGGCGGCCCAGGGCATGCGCGAGATCGTGGGTTACGCGGAAGTGGAGCCCGACGGCTCGGTCATGATCAAGGTTCCGGCTAACGTAGCCCTCGGCGTCAGCGTTCTGGACGGCCAGGGCCGGCGTATCGGGCCGCGGCACAATAACTGGCTGCAGCTGCGGCCCGGCCAGCTGATGGAATGCGCCGGCTGCCACGACCCGGGTAGTGGCGAGTCCCACGGCCGCGCGGACGCGTATCCCGTGCTGAACGAAGGTGCCGAGGTGACCGGGCAGCCGTTCCCCAACACCGATCCGGCACTGTTCGCCGACGTCGGCGAGACGATGGCCGAGGTGCGGGCGCGCACCAGCTGCGCCACCGATTGCGCCGCCATCGAGCCGTCGCTGGATATCTTCTACGAGGACGTCTGGACCGACGAGGCAGCCGCCGGACGTGCGAAGGACGAGACGTTCGCCTGGCGCTATGGCCCCACGGCGGTGCCCGGCGAGTCCGGCCTCGACACCCTCGCTCCGACCACGCCGGACTGCATCGGCGACTGGAGCGCGACCTGCCGGGCGGTGATCAACTACGAGGCTCACATCCATCCCTTGTGGTCGAAGCCGCGGCTGGTGGACGTCGATCAGGACGGTATCCCGGAGGCCGACAACACCTGCATAACCTGCCATACCCGCACCGACGCCATGGGGCAGCTGAAGGTGCCGGACGGCCAGCTCGAGCTGACCGACGGCGCATCGCCGGACGAGCCGGACCAGTTCAACGCCTATCGTGAGCTGCTGGCCGCCGACAACGAGCAGATCCTCGATATGGGCGCCCTGGTGGACCGCCTGGTCGAGGTGGGCATCGACCCCGAGACCGGTGATCCCATCCTGCAGCCGGTCACCGTGCCGCCCAGCATGCGCACCGCCGGCGCCAACGCTTCCGGGCGTTTCTTCGACCGCTTCGCGCCCGGCGCCAGCCACGCCGGCTGGCTCACGCCGGCCGAGCTGAAACTGCTGTCGGAGTGGCTGGACATCGGTGCCCAGTACTACAACAACCCGTTCGACGCGCCGGAAGACTGATGCCATGAGACCGCTGGCGGTACTGCTCTCGATGCTCCTCTGCTGCGCGCTCGCCACGGACGCGCAGGCGGAGGAGCATCGCGAATACCGCCGGGTCACGGTGGCCGAGCCCTATCTGGAGATGCACACCGGGCCGGGACGAGGCTATCCGGTGTTCAACGTGGTCGAGCGCGGCGACGCGGTGGAGCTGATGAAGCGGCGCACCGAATGGTTCAAGGTGCGCGATGCGCGCGGCCGCGAGGGCTGGGTGCACGAGCGCGAAATGCTGATGACCCTGGACGAGGCGGGCACGCCGGCCGAGTTCGAGACCACGGGCCGCGAGGAGTACCTGGTGCGACGCTGGGAGTCCGGCGGGCTCACCGGAGACTTCGGCGGCGCCAACGTGATCAGCGGCTATGTCGGTTACTCGTTCACGCCCAATCTGTCGCTGGAGCTGTGGGGCACCCAGTTGCTCGGCAATTTCTCCGACGGCTGGATGGCCAACGTGAGCATCGTGCACCAGACCTGGCCGCACTGGCGGGTCTCGCCGTTTTTCACCCTCGGCACCGGCGTGCTGCGCATCGAGCCGGTGGCCACCCTGGTGCAGCCGATCGATCGTACGGACCAGACCGCCCATGTGGGCGCGGGCGTGCGCGCCTGGGTGACGAGACGTTTTATTTTTCGCGCCGAATACAAAAGTTATGTCGTATTCACCAGCCGCGACGAGAATGAGGAAATCGAAGAATGGAAAGTCGGATTCGGGTTCTTTTTCTGACCGGGCTCGCTTTCGCGCTGACCGGCTGCGGCAGCCTGCCCTTCATCGGCGGTGACGAACCGGACGATGCCGTGGCCGAGGTGCCGGAGCAGGTGATCGAGCCCGAGGTGGAGCGCCGCGACGTGGAACCGCCGAAGATCGACACCGAGAACTTCGAGATCGGCGCCTACACCGGACTCATGAGCGTCGAGGACTTCGGCGTGAACCCCGTCTACGGCGTGCGCCTGGCGTATCACATCACCGAGGGGCTGTTCGTCGAGGGCGTCTACGGCCGCACGGACACCGAGGAGACCAGCTTCGAGCGGCTGAGCGGAGCAGCGGAGATTTTGACCGACGATGAGCGCGAGTTCACATACTACAACGCATCGATCGGTTACAACGT
>CAYQZN010000006.1:0-28963 GCA_964421805.1 uncultured Woeseiaceae bacterium | reverse complement strand
CCGAGACCGAGTCGAAGGAGATGCTCGACGGCTTCGTGGCCGCGATGGTCGCCATTGCCGAGGAGGCGGGCGGCGACGCCGAGCGCTTGCACGGCGCTCCGTACACCACGCCGGTGCGGCGTCTGGACGACGTGAAGGCGGCCAAGGAACTCGACCTGGTCTGGCGGCCGGACGCGGCCTGAGTGCATCGCCGGGGCCCGCGTCGCGAGGCGGCGCCGCCTGCCGTGGCGGAACTTTGCGCGCCAGTACCGGACTCAGATGATTGCGATCTGCCACAATGCGGCGCTTTCCCAGCCGTCGCCGCAAGCCTTATCGGGAGCCTCATGAAGCGAATCTCTGCCATCACACTGCTGGCCCTGCTCCTCGCCCCGCCCCTGTTCGCGGCCGAGCGCGAGGCGTGGACCGAGACGCTGGAGCGGATCTCCTCCGGAGTCGTCTCCATACGGGTCGACGCCACCCGTGCTTTCGATACCGACTGGAACACCTCGACCCAGGCCACGGGATTCGTGGTGGACGCGGAGCGCGGCCTGATCCTGACCAACCGCCACGTGGTGACGCCGGGGCCGGTGGTGGCCGAGGCCGTGTTCCTGAACAACGAAGAGGTGCCGCTCACGCCGGTCTACCGTGATCCCGTGCACGACTTCGGTTTCTTCAGCTACGACCCGGATGCACTGCGCTTCATCGAGCCGGCCGAGCTCGAGCTCTCGCCGGCCGGCGCCCGCACCGGCCGGGAGATCCGCGTGGTGGGCAACGACGCTGGCGAGCAGCTCTCGATCCTGGCCGGCACCATCGCCCGCCTCGACCGCCAGGCGCCCGAGTACGGCCGCGGCAAGTACAACGACTTCAACACCTTCTACCTGCAGGCGGCCTCCGGCACGTCCGGCGGCTCGTCCGGCTCGCCGGTCGTGGACATCGACGGCCGCGTCGTCGCGCTGAATGCCGGCGCCAACTCGAGCGCCGCCTCCAGCTTCTTCCTGCCGCTGGACCGGATCGAGCGGGCGCTGGATCTCATCCGTGCCGGCGAGCCCGTCAGCCGCGGTACGCTGCAGTCCGTGTTCGTGCGCAGGCCCTACGACGAACTCGGCCGGCTCGGGCTGGATGCGGAGACGGAGGCAGCGGCGCGCGCGGCGCATCCGGAGCAGACCGGCATGCTGACCGTGGCCGAGGTGCTGCCGGATTCTCCCGCCGACGGCCTGCTGGAGGTGGGCGACATACTCGTGCGCCTGAACGGGGAGATCGTTACCGAGTTCGTGCCGCTGAGCGCCGTGCTGGACGACAGCGTCGGCGGCACAGTGCGGCTGGAGCTGCGCCGTGGCGGCAGCGTCATCGAGCACGACGTGCGCGTGCAGAACCTGCATGCCATCACGCCGGACGAGTACATCGAGTTCGGCGATGCCGTGGTCCACCGGCTCTCCTATCAGCAGGCACGCCACTACAATCGGCCGGTCGACGGCGTCTACGTCGCCAATCCGGGTTATGTGCTCAGCAACTCCGCCATCCCCCGTGCGGCGGTCATCACGGAACTCGATTCGCAGCCCGTGAGCGACCTCGACGACCTCGAGTCCGTACTGGACGGCCTGGCCGACGGCGAGCGCACCTCCATCCGTTTCGTGAGTCTGGAGGACCCGCGCACCAGTCAGCTGCGCTCGCTGCGCATAGACCGGCGCTGGTTCCCTTCGAAGCGCTGCCGCCGCGACGACGACACCGGCCTGTGGCCCTGCCGGGAACTGCCGGCCGGCCCGGCGCCGGAACCGCCGGCGGTGGCCAGCACCCGCTTCCCGCCGCACGACGACCGCCGTGCCGAGACGCTGGCGCCGTCGCTGGTGCTGGTGAATTTCGATTTGCCCTATACCATCTCGGGCGTCGCCGAGAGGCACTACTACGGTACCGGCCTCGTCGTCGACGCCGAGCGGGGGCTGGTCGTCGTCGACCGCAACACGGTGCCCGTGGCGATGGGCGACGTCCACATCACTTTCGCCGGTTCTCTCGAAGTGCCCGGCCGGGTGGAGTACGTCCATCCGTTGCACAATCTGACCATCGTCTCCTACGATCCCGCATTGATCGGCGACACCCCCGTCGAGTCCGCCCGTTTCAACACCTCGCCGGCCGAGTCGGGCGATCCGGTGTGGGTGGTCGGCCTGAAGCCGGACCATCGGCTCGTGCATCAGCAGACCCGGGTGGCTTCGGTCGATGCGCTCGTTCTGCCGCTGTCGCGCACGCTGCGATTCAGGGATACCAATCTGGAGGCGCTGACGGTCGTGAATGCGCCGGACCAGGTGGACGGGGTTCTGGCGGACGAGCGGGGCCGGGTGGTCTCGCTGTGGTCGAGCTTTGCCTACCAGGGCGGCGGCGAGACCAGCCAGATCAACAAGGGCGTGCCGGCCGACCTGCTTGAGGAATTCGTGGATCTGGTCCGTTCGGGCGGCACGCTGTATTCGCTGGAGACGGAGCTCGCCTATCTGCCGCTCGCCGCGGCCCGCAAGCTGGGCCTGCCGGAGGAGTGGGCGGCGCGGCTGGAGCGCCACCATCCCGAGCAGCGCCGTGCCCTGCAGGTGAAGCGCCTCGTGGCCGGCTCGCCGGCGGCCCGCCTGCTCAATAACGGCGACATCCTCCTCAGTATCGACGGCCAGGTGGTGAATACCTTCCGCGACGTGGAGCGCGCGACGCAGAAAGGGTCGGTCGAGCTCGCCGTCTGGCGGCGGGACAGTGTGCGGGAGCTGGAAGTCGCCACGGTCGCGCTGGACGGCACGGGCATCGATCGGGCCGTCATGTGGGCCGGTGCGCTGCTGCAGAAGCCGCACCGGGCGATGGCGGCCCAGCGGGGCATCGACCCCAGCGGGGTCTACGTGGCCTACTTCGGTTACGGCTCGCCGGCCACACGCTACGGCCTGTGGGCGGGGCGGCGCATCGTCGAAGTGGACGGCCGGCCCACGCCGGATCTCGACGCCTTCCTGCAGGCCGTCCGCGGCAAGGAGCACCGGGAGTCGGTGCGTCTGAAGACGGTGAACTGGAACCGGGCCGTCGAAGTGATCACCCTGAAGCTCGACAAGCAGTACTGGCCGGCTTACGAGATCCGGCGCACCGGTGATGGCTGGGAGCGCCGCCCGCTGGGCTGATCGCCTGGGCCTCGGCGTGGTGTTCCTCGCCGTGGCCCTGCCGGCCGCGGTGACGGCCGGCGATACCCTGTACAAGTACCGCGGCGACGACGGTCAATGGGTCTACACCGATCGGCGCCCTGCCGCCGCGGAAGACGTGGAGGTCCGCCCGCTGGCGTCTTCCGCCGACGAAGGGCTGGTGATCCGCCGGCGGGAGACCGAGAAAGGTTTCGAGGTCATCGCCGAGAACCGTCGCTACGTGGCAGTGGAAATCGTCCTCGCGGCGATGGATCTCGAAAACCTCGAGCCGGCGGGCGAGCGCGACGTGCGCGCGACCATACCGGCGCGCACCGGATCGGTGGTGCTCGGGCTGGACCGGGTGGACCCTGAGGTGCCCGGGCGCTTCCGCTTTCGTTACGAATCGCTGCCCGGCGATCCGGCCGCCAGCCACGATCCGGACGTGCTGTATCGCTTCCCGTTCGCTCCGGCCACGCGCCACCGGGTCACCCAGGCCTGGCCGGACACGAGCACCCACGACAGCCTGGCGAGCCGGCACGCCGTGGATATCGCAGTGCCGGTCGGCACGGGCGTCTACGCGGCGCGAGCGGGCACGGTGTTCGAAGTGGCCGCCCGCCACTTCACCGGCGGCACGGACCGGGAGCGGGATCTGCCGCGGGCCAACCTGGTGCGCATCGTCCACGCGGACGGCACCATGGCCGTGTACGCCCACCTGAACTGGGATTCCATCCGTGTACGTCCCGGGGACAGCGTCGCCCGCGGCCAGTACATCGCCGACTCCGGCAACACCGGCTACACCACCGGCCCGCACCTGCACTTCGCCGTGCAGCGCAACGCCGGACTGCGGCTCGAGTCCGTGCCGGTGCGCTTCACCGGTCCCCGGGGTCCGGTGACGCCGCAGAGCGGCCTGGAGATCACCGCTTTTTGACGCCGTTCCTGTTGCCGGCGGCCGGTGCCGCCGTATGATGGTGTCGTGAAGAAGCGGCAGATCAGGATCGTCTCCGGCGGGCAGACGGGTGTGGACAGGGGCGCGCTCATCGCGGCGCTGGACCGCGGCGTGCCCTGCGGCGGCTGGTGTCCGGCCGGACGCAAGGCCGAGGACGGCGCCATACCGCCCTTCTTCCCGATGCGCGAACTGCCGGACGAGGACTATCCCGCCCGCACCCTGAAGAACGTGCAGGACAGCGACGGCACCGCGGTGATTTTTTTCTCCGAATTGGAAGGCGGCAGCGAGCTCACCGTCGCCTACTGCCGCCGCGAACGCAAACCCTACCTGCTGCTGGACGCCCACGAGATGGACACGGCCGAGGCCGCCCGGCGCATCGGCGAGTTCGTCGCCGGGCATGCCATCGGCACGCTGAACGTGGCCGGGCCGCGCGCCAGCCGCCATCCGGCGGCGCAGGCCTGGGCGCGCGCCGCGGTCCGCGAGTTCCTGGAAACCCTCCCCCGCTGATTTCGCGGGTAGGAGGGCCTTCAGGCCCGATCTATCGCGGCTGAAGCCGCTCCTAACATCGTCTATCGGCTCCAGTCGGCCCGGACGATCCCGCAACCCTGATCCACCCGCTGAGGGGCCCGTAGCCGATAGGAATGGCACCAGTAGGCAGGCGCCTCTGACTGGCAGCGCCTTTACGCCACCACGAGCACGGCCGTCATGCGGGGGTATCCATCGCCGCGACCTTTTGTCGGGAGCAAGATGGATACCCCCGCATGACGGCCAGGAAAGAAGGGAATCGGGCTTGAAAGCCCTCCCACAGCGGATCGGGCCTGAAGGCCCTCCTGCCGGTTAGCGTTTGTGGCCGAGGAGGGCGGCCAGGGCCGGCCAGGTGGTGACGGGCAGTGAGCAGCGGGTGCCTTCGCAGACGTAGGCCACCGGGCCGTCCTCCGCCGGCTCGCGCAGCGCGAGGTGGCCGGGCAGGCCTTGCTCCGCTGCCGGGATGGCGAACACCAGGCGCCGCGGCGCATAGATACCGGCGGCATCGTGCGCCCAGCGCCCGATCTCGGCCGGGTCGCCGCGGAGGATCACCATCTCCGGCGGCTGCAGGTATTCCTCCAGCGCCGTGATGAGGCTGACGTGGCCGTGGGGATACTCCGTCATGGCCTGCCAGGCGGCCCGCAGGGTGCGCTCGGCGGCCGTGACGTAACGTTCTTCGCCGAGCAGGAAGCCGAGCCTCAGCAGCGCGCGGGCGGCGATGCCGTTGCCCGACGGCATGGCTTCGTCGGCCAGCGGTTTGGAGCGGTGCAGGAGCGCCTCGTGGTCGTCGGCGGTGAAGAAGAAGCCGCCGTTGTCGGCATCCTGGAAACGCGCCAGCAGCAGCTCGGCGAGATCGATGGCGAGCCGGAGGTGATCGGCGTGCCAGCGCGACTGCGCGAGTTCCAGCAACGCGTCGGCCAGCAACGCATGGTCGTCCAGGTAGGCCGGGAAGCGGGCGCGTCGGTCCTTGTAGGTCGCGAGCAGGCGACCGTCGCGCCAGAGTTCCCGGCGCAGGAATGCGGCGGCATCGGCGGCGGCGTCGATCAGGTCGTCACGGGCGAGGGCGCGGCCGGCGACGGCGAGGCCGCGGACGGCCAGCGCATTCCAGCTGGTGAGGATCTTCTCGTCGCGCCCCGGGCGGATGCGCCGCTCGCGGGTGCGCAGCATGGCCTCGCGGGCCCGATCGATGCGCAGGCGCAATGCGTCCGCATCCTCGCCGCGCTCCTCGGCCAGGCGCTCGACCGGTCGGCGCACGTACAGGTGCCACCGGCCCTCGAAGTTGGGCGCGTCTTCCAGGCCGAAATGGGCGGCCAGCAGAGGGAAGTCCTCGTCGCCGACGGCCTCGCGCGCGGTCTCGGGTGTCCATACGTAATAGCGGCCTTCCTCACCTTCCGAATCGGCGTCCAGCGAAGAGTAGAAACCGCCCCCGGGCGCGCGCATCTCGCGCAGCATCCAGTCGGCGGTCTCGCCGGCCACCCGGCTCATCTCGGCATCCCCGCCGGCCAGGCCGAGCTCGGCATACAACGCGAGCAGCGGACCGTTGTCGTACAGCATCTTCTCGAAATGGGGGATGAGCCACTGCGCATCGACCGAATAGCGGCAGAAGCCGCCGCCGATCTGGTCGAAGAGGCCGCCTTCGGCCATGCGGGTGAGGGTGAGCGCCGCCATGTAGAGCGCCTGCACGTCCGGCTCGTCGTCGCCGGCGCTGGCCCGCCAATGGCGCAGCAGCCGCTCCAGAGTGGCGGGATGGGGGAATTTCGGCGCGTCGCCGAAGCCGCCGTAGCGTTCGTCGAAGCGCTCCGCGAGACTCTCGCGCGCCTTTGCAAGCGGCGTGCCGTCCAGCACGACGCCCTCGGCGGGCTCCGGGTCGAGCCTGGGGAAGATGTCGGCGAGCTGGCGGCCCTGGCTGCGCACTTCCTCCGGGTTCTGGCGGAAGTATTCCGCCACCCGTTTCAGGATGTCGCGGAAGGCCGGCATGCCGTGGCGCGGCTCACCCGGGAAGTAGGTGCCGCCGAAGAACGGCAGCTGTTCCTCGGGCGTGAGGAACATGGTCAGCGGCCAGCCGCCCGGGCGCTGGGCGATGAGCTGATGGGCGATCTGGTAGATGCGGTCGATGTCCGGCCGCTCCTCCCGGTCGACCTTGACGTTGACGAACAGCTCGTTCATCAGCGCCGCCGTGTCCTCGTCCTCGAAGGACTCGTGGGCCATGACGTGGCACCAGTGGCAGGCGGAATAGCCCACGGACAGGAGTATGGGCCTGCCCGTCTCCCGGGCAGTCTCCAGTGCCTCGGGCCCCCAGGGGTACCAGTCCACCGGGTTGTCCGCATGCTGGAGCAGGTAGGGGCTGGTCTCGTCGGCCAGGCGGTTGGTCTCCCGGCCGCCTTCGGGCTTGGCCATGGCACACCTTCCTTGTTTCGCGTGGCCCGTCACTATAACCCACGCTCAGGCGACGTGAGGATGCCCCGGCCCGGTGCTAGACTACGCCGCCATGTTCGAATACCCGCGTATCGATCCCGTCATCTTCTCCATCGGACCCCTCGGTGTGCGCTGGTACGGGCTGATGTACCTGGTCGGCTTCGTGGCCGCGTGGCTGCTGGCGCGGCACCGCGCGCAGCGGGCGGACGCTCCGATCGGTCCGCAGCAGGTCGACGACCTGATCTTCTACGGCGCGCTGGGCGTGATGCTCGGCGGGCGCGTCGGCTACGTCTTCTTCTACGGTCTCGGCGAATGGGCACAGGACCCGCTGTATCCGTTCAAGATCTGGGAGGGCGGCATGTCGTTCCACGGCGGTCTCATCGGCGTGCTGGTGGCCATGTGGCTGCTCGGCCGGCGGGTGGGCCGCGGCTTCTGGCAGATGACGGATTTCGTGGCGCCGATCGTGCCCATCGGTCTCGGCGCCGGTCGCATCGGCAACTTCATCAACGGCGAGCTGTGGGGCAGGCCCACGGATCTGCCCTGGGGGTTCCGCGTCCCGGACGACGTGTTCCAGGGCTTCCGGCCGGGCCCGGAGGTGCTGCATCCCTCCCAGCTGTACGAGGCATTGCTGGAGGGGCTGGTGCTGTTCCTCATCCTCTGGGTGTACTCGGCCCGCCCGCGCCCCGTCATGGCGGTCTCGGGTCTGTTCCTGCTCTTCTATGGCCTCTTCCGCACGGCGGTGGAATTCGTGCGGCTGCCCGACTACGGCGAGTATGTGGCGTTCGGCTGGCTCACCCGGGGACAGGTGCTCAGCGTGCCGATGATCGTGGCCGGCCTGATCGTGCTCGTGCTGGCCTATCGTAATGGGGGCCGGCAGGGGCGGGCCGGCGGGCGCACGGCGGGGAGCTGACGGGTGCGGCAATACCTCGAGATGATGCGGCGTGTGCGCGAGCAGGGCGTGCGCAAGGACGATCGCACCGGCACCGGCACCCTCAGCGTATTCGGCCACCAGATGCGCTTCGACCTCGGCGTCGGCTTCCCGATGGTCACCACCAAGAAGCTGCACACCCGTTCCATCATCCACGAGCTGCTGTGGTTCCTGCAGGGAGACACCAACACCGCCTATCTGCGCGAGAATGGTGTGACGATCTGGGACGAGTGGGCCGACGAGAACGGCGACCTCGGCCCGATCTACGGCGCGCAGTGGCGGTCCTGGCCCACGCCGGACGGCGGCCACATCGACCAGCTGTCCCGGGTGCTGGAGCAGCTGAAGAGCGACCCGGACTCGCGGCGCATCATCGTGAGCGCCTGGAACGTGAGCGAGCTCGACCGCATGGCGCTCGCCCCCTGCCACGCCTTCTTCCAGTTCTACGTGGCCGAGGGGCGCCTGTCCTGCCAGCTGTACCAGAGGAGTGCCGACATCTTCCTGGGCGTGCCGTTCAACGTCGCCTCGTACGCGCTGCTGACCCACATGGTGGCCCAGCAGGCGGATCTCGACGTGGGCGACTTCATCTGGACCGGCGGCGACTGCCACCTGTATCTGAATCACCTGGACCAGGCCGACGAGCAGCTCACGCGGGAGCCGCTCGCGCTGCCGATGCTGGTGCTCAGGCGCCGGCCGCCGACGCTGTTCGACTACCGCTACGAGGACTTCGAGATCCGTGACTACCGGCACCATCCGCACATCAAGGCGCCGGTGGCCGTCTGACGTGTCCCGGGTGGCCACCACGCCCGTCGTCTCGCTCGTCGTGGCCGCTGCCGCCAACGACGTGATCGGCGTCGACAACCGCCTGCCCTGGCATCTGCCGGAAGACCTGCGGCGCTTCCGCGACCTCACCATGGGCAAGCCGATCGTGATGGGCCGCCGCACCCATGAGTCCATAGGCCGGGCGCTGCCCGGCAGGCGCAATATCGTGCTGAGCCGCAGGCCCGGCTACTCCGCCGAGGGCTGCGAGATGGCGGACGGGCTGGATGCGGCTCTCGCGCTGGCGGCGGAGGCGGACGAGGTGATGGTGATCGGCGGCGCTGCGCTCTATCGCGAGGCGCTGCCGTTGGCACGGCGTATCTACCTCACCCGGCTGCACCGCCCGTTCGAAGGCGACACCCGTTTCCCGTCCCTGGAAAACGCCGACTGGCGCGCGGTGGAGCGGCAGGATTTCCCCGCCGGCGAGGAACGGGAGCTCGGCTACAGTTATCTCACGCTGGAGCGCAAGGCAGCGGCGCCAGCCGCTCCCTGACGAGGCGTTCGGCCAGCGCCAGGTCCACGTCGGCCAGAGCGTCCGCGCCGGCGGTCAGCTCGTCGAGCAGCCGGGCCTGCAGCTCGCCCCGGGCCAGTGCTTCGGCGTACGGGATCTCCGCGTGGAACATCACCATGGAGTAGCGGGGCACGAAACGGTCCGGGCAGCGTCGTTCGAGCTCGAAGGCGAGCGCCTTCTTCAGGTGGAAGCGCGGGTCACGAACGGTGTCGCGCATCTCCACGTAATTCTCCAGCGCCATATCGGCGATTGCCTCCGCGTTCGGGCGGCGCAGCCGGCTGAACTCGCCGAACAGCCGCCCGCGGTCGTCGCAGCCGTCGTCCAGCAGCCGGCAGAACTCGGCGCAATCCTCGAAACCCGCGTTCATGCCCTGCCCGTGGAACGGCACGATGGCGTGGGCCGCGTCGCCGACCAGCAGCACGTCGCCGCCCAGGTTCCACGGCTCGCAGCGCACCGTGCCGAGGATGCCGACCGGATTGGCGGCGAACTGCTGCGCGAGATCGGGGATGAGTGCCGGCGTGTCCGGAAAATGACGCTCGAAGAACTCCTGCACGGACGCCTCGTCGTCCAGCGAAGCAAAACTCTCCGGGCCCTCGTTGGGCAGGAACAGCGTCACGGTGAAGTCGCCGCCCGGGTTCGGCAGCGCGATCAGCATGAACCCGCCGCGGGGCCAGATGTGCAGCGCGCCCGGGTCGATGCGGAAGCCGCCGTCGTCCGCCGGCGGAATGGTGAGTTCCTTGTAGCCGTGGGCCAGCAGGGACTCGCTGGCGCTGATGTGGCCGGCCTCGGCCAGCGCGCGCCGCACCAGCGAGCCGGCGCCGTCGGCGGCGATCAGCGGCGCCATGGCGACCTGCCGCTCGGCGCCGGTCTGCTCGTGGCGCAGCGTGGCCCGGCGCGCGTCGAGATCGATGCCGGCACAGGCCTCGCCGAAGTGCAGCCGGGCGCCGGCCGCCTCGGCGGCGTCCAGCAGCACCCGGTTGAGGTCGGCGCGGGAGATCGAGTAGTTCTGCTCGCCTTCGTGCTGACCGTAGGGCTGGAAGTCGAGCCCGCCGTCCTCCTGATGCAGCAGGCGCCCGGACATGGGCATCAGCAGCGGCTGCACCGCCTCGGACAGGCCGGCGAGGGCCAGCCCCCGCCGACCCCGGGCGGCCAGGGCCAGGTTGATCGAGCGGCCGCCCTGGGTGGTGTGGGTGCGCAGGTCCGGCTGGCGCTCGTACAGGTCAACGGCATGGCCCCGGCGGGCGAGCAGGACGGCCAGCAGCGAGCCGGTCAGTCCCGCGCCCAGGATGGCGACGCAATTGTCGCCCGTGTCGCCGGCTCCGTGCACAGTCGGGCCGCTCATGCCAGGGTCTGGGTCATGGCGGCCGCCTCGGCGAGGCGCTCCAGGAAGGCCTCGACGTCCGCGTAGGAGTTGTACAGCGGGACGGGCGCAACGCGGATGACGTCCGGCTCGCGCCAGTCGGCGATCACGTTCAGGCGCTCCAGGTTCTCGAACAGGTCCCGGCCCGTGAGGCCCATGCCGCGCACCACCAGCGACAGCTGGGCGCCATGAGCGGGCGGATCCTCCGGTGTGAGGATGCCGAAGCCGCCGGGGAAACGCTGCTCGAGCCGGCGGCGCAGATAACCGGTCAGCGCCAGGGACTTCTCGCGCAGCGCGCCGATGCCCGCGGCGGCGAACAGCTCGAGCGACGCGGTCACGGGCGCCAGCGCGAGCACCGGCGGGTTGCTGAGCTGCCAGATGTCCGCACCGGGCGCCGGCGTGAAATCCTTCGTCATGCGGAAGCGGGTGCTCTCCTCGTGGCCCCACCAGCCCAGCAGCCGCGGCAGGCTGCGGTCCCGGCAGTGCCGCTCGTGGACCCAGGCGCCGGCGATCGCGCCCGGGCCGCCGTTCAGATACTTGTAGCTGCACCACACCGCGAAGTCCGCGCCCCAGTCGTGCAGGGACAGGGGCACGTTGCCGATGGCATGCGCGAGGTCGAGGCCCACCGTGACGCCGTGGCGCTGCGCCAGGCGGCAGATCTCCGCCATGTCCAGGCACTGGCCGGTGTAGTACTGCACGCCCGGCAGCAGCAGCAGCGCGATCTCGTGCCCGCGGCGTTCCAGCAGCGCGGCCAGGTCTGCCGTGCGCAGGCCGTGTTCTCCCTCCGGCGGGTGCCATTCCAGCAGGTCCCGCTCCGGATCGTGGCCGTGCCAGGCAATCTGGGAGCCGGCCGCGTAGCGGTCGGAAGGGAAGGCGTCGGACTCGATCACGATGCAGCGGCGCTCGCCCTCGGGCCGGTAGAAGCTCGCCATCAGCAGGTGCAGGTTGACCGTCAGCGTGTTCATCGCCACGGTCTCGGCGGGGGTGCCGCCCACCAGCGCGGCCAGCGGCTCGGCGGCCCGCCGGTGCGCCGACAGCCAGGGGTGCTCGCCCGCGACGTGGCCGCGCACGGCCAGGCGGCCCCAGGCATCCAGCTCCGCGCGCACCGCGTCGGCCGCGCGGCGCGGCATCAGGCCGAGGGAGTTGCCGCAGAGATACACCGGCGAGCGGCCGTCGAGGCGTTCCGGGAACACGAACTCCTCCCGGAAGCCGGCCAGCGCATCGGCTGCGTCCAGCCGCCGCGCCTCTTCGAACGCTGCACTCACAGGAAACGGCTCCGGTCCACGTCCAGCCACTCCAGCGCCGTGCCGGCGAGGAGCCGGTCCTGCACCTCGGGGCCGAGGTCCATGGATTCGATCAGGGCGCCCGGGTGATGTTCGCCCAGCGGGAACGGGTAGTCGCTGCCGAGCGCGATGGCTTCGGCGCCGAACAGCTCGATCATGTACTCGAGCATGCGCCGGTCGTGCACCAGCGAGTCCACGTAGAAGCGGCCGAGGTACTCCGAGGGCGGCACCGTGTTCTTGACCGCGACGATGTCCGGCCGCACGGCGAAGCCGTGCTCCAGGCGCCCGATCAGCCCGGGGAACGCGCCGCCGCCGTGGGCGAAGGCCACGCGCAGGTCCGGCAGCTTCTCGAACACGCCGCCGAAGATCAGCGAGCAGACCGACAGCGCCGTCTCGGCCGGCATGCCCACCAGCCAGGGCAGCCAGTACAGATTCATGCGCTCGCGGCCGAGCATCTCCCACGGATGCACGAACACGGCCGCGCCGAGCTCGGCAGCGGCCTCGAGCACCGGGAATACCCGTTCGTCGTCCAGGTTCCAGCCGTTCACGTGGGTGCCGACCTCCACGCCGTGCAGGCCGATCTCGAGGCAGCGCTCCAGTTCGCGGACGGCCAGCTCCGCGTCCTGCATCGGCAGCGTGCCGAGGCCGAGGAAGCGCCGGGGGTGCTCTTCGACCAGCGCGGCGATGTGGTCGTTCAGCAGCGCAGCGAGGTCGGCGGTATCGCGGGGCTTGGCCCAGTAGCTGAACATGACGGGCACGGTGGAGAGCACCTGCACGTCGACGCCCGTAGCATCGCAGTCGCCGATGCGTACGCCGGGGTCCCAGCAGTTGGGCTGCACCTCGCGGAAGTTCTTGCCGTCCAGCAGCATGCGCGCGCAGCCGGGCCCGTGATGCTCCAGCTGCACGAAGCCGCCGTAGCCGTAGCGCTCCTTCAGGTCCGGCCAGTCCGGCGGCAGCACGTGGGTGTGGATATCGATCTTCACGGGCTCAGCGCGGCGGCATCACGGCTCCGCAGTTCGGGCAGCTGCGGTTCTCCTCGCTGCCGTAGAAGCGCTCGAACACCGGCGGCAGCTGCTTCACGATGTCCTCCACATGCAGGAATTCCTCGTACAGCTTCGCGTCGCACTGGTTGCAGAACCACATGAAGCCGTCCAGTTCCTCGGGCGTGCGTTTGCGCTCGACCACCAGGCCCACGGTGTCGGCATAGCGCTGCGGCGAGTGGGGCACCCGTGGCGGCAGCAGCAGGATGTCGCCCTCGCGGATGGGAATGTCCACCCGCTCGCCGTCCTGCATGGTGCGGAGCAGCATGTCGCCCTCGAGCTGGTAGAAGAACTCCTCGCCCTCGTCCCAGTGGTAGTCGTCCCGGGAGTTCGGGCCGCCGACCACCATGACGATGAATTCGCCGTCTTCGAAGACCTGCTTGTTGCACACCGGCGGCCGCAGTGCCTCCCGGTTGGCGTCGATCCAGTCGCGGAAATTGAACGCGGTGAGGGGTTTCATGTGTCTCTCCCGGTGCGTCGGGCGGCCCGGCCGCCGGTGCGGCTGCTCGCGCGACCTAAAGGGCCGCGATGCATTTCAGCTCGATGGCGATGGGCGTCGGCAGCCGATTCACCTCGACGGTGGTCCGGCAGGGGCCCTCGCCCGGAAAGTAGTCCCGGTAGATCCGGTTGAAGGTGTCGAAGTCGCGCTCGATGTCGGTCAGGAAAACCGTGATGTCCAGGAGCCGGTCCCAACCGCAACCCGCGGCCTCGAGCACGCTCCTCACGTTGCGGAACACGGCGTGGCACTGTGCCTCGATGTCGTAGTCCACCACGCGGCCCTCGTCGTCACGGCGGACGCCGGGTATGTCGCCGCCGGCCGGGTCCCGCGGCCCGAGGCCGGACAGGAACAGCAGCCCGCCGGCCCGCCGGGCGTGGGGGTATGCCCCTACCGGCGGCGGTGCGGCTGTCGTGCTGATGGCCTTGTCGTCGGATTCCACGTGCAGATTCTAGCGCGACTGGCCGCGGCATTTTACCTTCACCGGCTTCGCGCTCCGGTCCAGGCGCAGGGCCGTGAGGGCACGGCCCCACACGCAGCCCGTGTCCAGGCAGACCAGGTCCGGCTCGTTCAGCAGTCCCAGCGCCGACCAGTGCCCGAACACGATGCGTGTGCCGGCCAGCGCCCGGTCGCGCGCCCGGTACCAGGGCGTGAGCTTCGGCGGCGCGTCTTCCGGCGGGCCGGTGTAGTCGAAATCGAGCCTGCCCTTGCGTGAGAGCATGCGCATGCGGGTCAGGACGTTGACGATGAAGCGCCATCGCGGCATGCCGTGCAGATCGTCGCGCCAGCGGTCGGGCTCGTCGCCGTAGAGATGCGCGAGCAGCTTGGAAGGGCGCGGGCCTCTCAGTACCCCTTCCACCTCGCCGGCAAGGGCGAGCACCGTGTCGAGGTCCCAGGCGGGCAACACGCCCGCGTGGACCAGCACCGTGTCGAGGCCCTCGTCGTAGTGCGCCAGCGGGCGCCTCTGCAGCCAGTCGATGAGTTCGTCGCAGTCGTGGGCGCGCAGGATCGGCTTCATGGCGAGGGAGGCCGAGCGCTTGGCGGCGGTGCGCTCGTGGGCGATCACCAGCAGGTGCAGGTCGTGGTTGCCCAGCACGGTCACGACGGCGTCGCCCAGCGAGCGGACGAAACGCAGGGTCTTCAGCGACTTCGGTCCCCGGTTGACCAGGTCGCCGGCGAGCCAGAGCGTGTCCCGGCCCGGGTCGAAGTCCAGTTTATCCAGCAGGCGCCGGAAGGGGTCGTAGCAGCCCTGCAGGTCGCCGATGGCATAGACCGCCATGGTACGGTCTCCGCTGTCGCGGCCGCGGGCCTGCCTAGTGCAGCAGACCCGGCACGGCCAGGGTGAATGGCGCAATGGGGGCGTCGAAGCGCACGCCGTCGTCGGTCAGCATCCGGTAGCTGCCCTCCATGCTTCCCACAGGCGTCTCGAGCACCGTGCCGCTGGAGTAGCGGAACTGCTCGCCGGGATTGAGATGGGGCTGCTCGCCCACGACGCCGTCGCCGCGCACCTCCTGCACCTTGCCGTTGGCATCCGTAATGATCCAGTGCCGGCTGAGCAGGGAGGCGGCCACATCGCCCTGGTTTGCGATGGTGATCGTGTAGGAGAAGACGTAGCGATCCAGTTCCGGTTCCGATTGCTCGTCCAGGAAGTTGGTGCGCACGTCTACTCTGATGCGGTGATTCGGCTTGTCGGTCATGGCCTCTCGGCTGGCCTCTCGCTGCGGAAGATCAGGTCGGCATCTCGCTCGGGGCGTCATTCTAGCGCATCGTCCCGCTCGCGCAGCGCCCGGTTGGCGAGCCGGGCGAATTCCTCCGGCGCGAGTCGTTCCGGGCGCAGCGTCGGGTCGATGCCTTCCTCGGCGATGGCCTCGGCGGTGAGCCATGCCGCCAGTGCGTTGCGCAGCGTCTTGCGCCGGCGCGAGAACGCGCCGGTCACCAGCGCGGCGAACAGACTCTCGTCGCCGATCTCCAGCTGCCGGGCGCGGGGCACGAGCCGGACCACGCTGGACTGCACGCGGGGCGGCGGACGGAAGGCCTCCGGCGGCACGTCGAACAGCCGCTCGACCTCCATGGAGCAGGCGAGCATCACCGTGAGGCGCCCGTATTGCTTGCCGCCGGGGGAGGCTGCCATGCGGTCCACGACTTCCTTCTGCAGCATGAAGTGCATGTCGCGTATCGCCCGGCGCTGCTCGACGAGATGGAACAGCAGCGGCGTCGAGATGTTGTAGGGGAGATTGCCGACGACGCGCAGATCGTCGCCCAGCGACGCGAAGTCGAACTTCAGGGCGTCGGCTTCGTGCAGCGTGAAGTTCGCGTCACCGGCGTAGCGGGTGCGCAGCGCCGCGGCCAGGTCCCGGTCGATCTCGACCGCGTCCAGCGCGACGGGCAGGGCCGCGAGCGGGGCGGTGAGGATGCCTTCGCCGGGGCCTATCTCCACCAGGTGGTCGCCCTCGGCGGGTCCGATCGCCGCGACGATACGCGATACCACGGAGGGGTCGCG
Source organism: uncultured Woeseiaceae bacterium (assembly GCA_964421805.1). GTDB lineage: Bacteria > Pseudomonadota > Gammaproteobacteria > Steroidobacterales > Woeseiaceae > Lentisalinibacter. Next base: position 13,030 of record CAYQZN010000006.1, on the reverse strand, counting down.
CAGGAAGTGCTGGCCGAAACGCTTGCGCGGCCGGTGGCTCAATGCACGCTCATCCGCCGCGCCCGGCGAGCTCGGCCGCGTAGCGCAGCGCGACGCCGAGGCTGGCCGGGTCGGCGCGGCCGGTGCCGGCCAGCCCCAGGGCGGTGCCGTGGTCCACGGAAGTGCGCACGATGGGCAGGCCGAGCGTGATATTCACAGCCTTGCCGAAGCCGGCGTACTTGATCACCGGCAGACCCTGGTCGTGGTACATGGCGAGTACCGCGTCCGCCTTGCCGGCGGTGTCCAGGAAGGCGGTGTCGGCGGCAACCGGCCCCTCGACGGCGACCCCGCGCGCCCGCAGCTCGTCCAGCGCCGGGCCGATCACGTCGATCTCCTCGCGCCCCAGGTGGCCGGCCTCGCCGGCATGCGGGTTCAGGCCGCAGACCCGGATCTTCGGCTCCTCGATGCCGAAGCGCCGGCGCAGGTCGTCGTGCAGCACGTCGAGGACCCGCGTGAGCCGTTCGGCGGTGATCGCGGCGGGGACGTCGGCCAGCGGCAGGTGGGTGGTCGCGAGTGCTATGCGGAGCTCTCCGGTGGCGAGCATCATCACCGGCAGCGGGGCCCCGGTGGTCTCGGCCAGGAATTCCGTGTGGCCGCTGAACGCCAGTCCGGCCTCGTTGATGACGCTCTTTTGCAGGGGTGCGGTGACCAGCGCGTCGAATTCGCCGTCCAGGCAGGCGCGGGCCGCCCATTCCAGCCCGGCCAGCAGCGCGCTGGCATTGGCCGGATCCGGCGTGCCGCAGCACTCGACATTGGGCAGCGGGAACGACATCACCGGGATATCGCCCGGCGTGTGGCCACCGCGGCGGGGCTCGCCCCGGTGGTACTCGGGCAGCACCACGTCGAGGCCCAGCGCGGCGGCCCGCCCGGCCAGCTGGCGCCGGTCGCCGACCAGCACCGTCTCCGCTGGCAGGGGGCCGGCGGCGAGCATGAGGCAGATGTCGGGCCCGATGCCGGCCGGCTCGCCGGCGGTCAGCACCAGGCGTGGGGATGCAGCGGCCACGGCCGCCTCAGATGCGTTTGTCGACGAAGGCCTCGTCGCGCATGCGCCGGAGCCACAGCTGGGTCTCCTCCTCCAGCTTGCCGGCCCGGATGCTGTTCACGCAGTTGCGTTCGCGTACCTCGGCGGTGTTGTCGTAGACGCGGCGGTCGGTGACCTCCAGGATGTGCCAGCCGAAGCGGGAGCGGAACGGCTCGCTCACCTCGCCGATCTCGAGCGAGTCCGCCACCTCGGCGAATTCGGGCACGAAGGTGCCGGGCGAGGTCCAGCCGAGATCGCCGCCCTCGGCAGCCGAGCCCGGGTCGTCCGAGTTGAGCTGGGCCAGGTCGCCGAAGCTCTCGCCGGCCAGGATGCGCTCGCGCAGCTCCGCGAGCTGCTGGCGGGCGGTGGCGTCGTCCATGATCTCGTCGGGGCGGATGAGGATATGCCGGATGCGCGACTGGTCGACCTCGCTGCGGGCGATGGCGCCGCGCGCGTCGTTCAGCTTGATGATGTGGAAGCCGCTCGCGTTGCGGATGGGTTCGGCGATCTCGCCGGGCGAGAGGTTCTCGACCACGCCCGTGAACAGGGTGGGCAGCTGGGTGCCCTTGCGCCAGCCGAGGTTGCCGCCTTCCAGCGCGTTCTGGGCGTCGGAATAGCTCACCGCCGCCTTCGCGAAGTCGGCGCCGTCCTGCAGTTCGTCGTACAGCCGGCGGGCTTCCACCTCGGCCTCGCGGAACTGGTCCGCGGTGGCGTTGGCGGGCACGCTGATCAGGATGTGGGAGATGTCGAACTCGGAATTCGCGCCCACGTTGGCCTCCAGGTTCTCGAGACAGCGGCTGATCTCGCGGTCGGAGACGTTGATGCGGCTCATCACGTCCACCTGGCGGAGCTGCTCGAGGGCCAGCTGGTCGCGCATCTCCTCCCGGTACATCGTGTAGTCGAGGCCCTGGGCGGCCAGCGCCGCGGGCAGGTTGGCGAAAGAGATGTTGTTGCGCTGGGCGACGTCCGCCAGCGCGCTGTTCAGCATCTCGTCGGAGATGCGGATGCCGATGCGCTCGGCCCGCTGGAGCTGGATGCGGTCGATGATCAGCCGCTCGAGGATCTGGTCGCGCAGCACCTCGGGAGGCGGCAGCTGGACGTTCTGTTCCTGCAGGCGCGCGAGCACCAGCTCGGTCTGGTTGTCGAGTTCGCTCTCCAGCACGACGCCCTCGTTGACGACGGCCACGATGCTGTCGAGGCGCTCGCTGTCCTGGGCGCCGGCCAGCGCCGGCAGCAGGAAGGCGAGGACCCCGAACGAAATTGTCAGGGATACGGTTCTGTACATAGGAATGAAAGGGGAGATTGAGAGTGTTCAGTTACCTGAGTAACCCAGAATACCACGTTCCAGGAGCTCGTCTGCAGGGTCTCCGACACTGGTCAGGCCCTTCAGTTCCAGCTGGATGGCGATGGACGAGTCGGCGGTGCGGTCGCGGCGGCTGATGTAACGGCGGGTGACCAGCCGGATGCTCCAGCAGCAACTCTCGTACTCCACGCCGACGAAGCGCTCGAGCGTGGTGTCCTCGCGCAGGGAGTAGTTGTAGCGGCCGACGAGGTTCCAGCGCTCGCCGATCGGCCAGCTCCAGGAGACGTCCGCCTGCTCGATGGAGCCGCGGCGAAAGCGGTAGGAGAAATTCAGCACGCGGTCGTCGCCGGGCTGATACTGCAGCCGGATCTCCGAGCGCGTGGTGGTGTCGGTGTCCGAGTTCCACTGGTGGCCCAGGTCCAGGTTCCAGTTGCCGTACACGTCGAAGCCGAGCTCGGCGATGTAGTCCGACGAGTCGGCGGATACCGGCGCCAGGCCGGGCAGGGTGACGCCCTGGTCGCTCAGGTAGCGGGTCTGGCCGATGGTGGCGCGCAGCAGCTGGCGGCCGCTGCCCGCGTCGAACAGGCGGGTGGTCACGCCCAGGGCAATCTGATCGGTATCGGCCAGCCGGTCCGGCCCGACGAAGCGGTTCTTGCGGAAGACCTGCACCAGGTTCAGGTCCGGCTCGATGGTGTCGAAAACCGGCAGGTCCTGCTGCTCCGCGTAGGGCACGTGCACGTAGAGCACCCGGGGCTCCAGCGTCTGTATCCAGCCCCGATCGTCGATGCTCCGCTCGAAGATCGCCCCGGCGTCCAGGCTGAACAGCGGCACCGTGCGGCTCGGCGCGTCCGCCTCGCCCGGAGCCGTCTGGGTCAGGCCGTAGGCCGTGTGGTCCACCTCGATGCCGGGGCGCAGGTACAGCCCGGGCCGCTCGATCGAGTATTCGAACCGGGGCCGGGCGTTCAGCCGCCAGCCGGTGACGCCGGCGTCGCGGTCGAAATAGGCCAGCTCGGAGTCGATGCCCCAGGACGGACCCGTTCCCGTCGACGGCCAGTCGCCGGAGGCGATCAGCCGCGGCAGCTGCCGGTAGGGCTCCTCCTCTGCGGTGATGGTGGAATCGATGGTCTGGAAGATGCGGAAATCCGCGGCCAGATACCAGTGGCGGCCGGGGTAATCGAAGCGCAGGCTCTGGTTCAGGTGGGTGGTGCTGGCCTCGCTGAGGCTGCCGCCCAGATCCTCGAAGTAGTTGTCGTCGCTGACGCTGCGCACGTCGAGCAGTGCGCGCCAGCGCTCGGCGATGATGGTGCGGTCCTGCAGGCGCAGATAGACACGGTCCTCACCGGTCTCGTCGTCGCCGGGCAGATACTCGAGTTCGGCCGTGCCGTCGCTCGATCCGGTCAGCATGCGCAGCTCGGTGTTGAGCTGCATGCCCCGGCGGGTGAGCAGCCGCGGCGTGATGGTGGCGTCGTAGTTCGGGGAGATATTCCAGTAATAGGGGACGCTCACGTCCGTGCCGTTGCGCCCGCTGCTGCCGATGTCGGGGATCAGGAAGCCGGACTTGCGCGCCGGGCTGATCGGGAACGACAGCCAGGGGGCGTACAGGATGGGCACGCCCTGGAATTCCAGCTTTACGTCGCGGGCGGTGCCGACGCCCTCGGCCGTATCCAGGCGGATGCGATCGCCGAGCAGCAACCAGTCGTCCTTGCCCGGCGGGCAGGTCGTGTAGCTCACGTCTTCGAGCGTGAGCAGGCCGGAGCGCTCGATCTGCAGCAGCCCGGCCTCGCCGCGGGAGCTGCGGGCGGCCAGGCCGAAGCGCGCGTCCTCGAAGCGGATCAGGCCCTCGTCGTAGCTGAAGCGGGCGAGGTCGCTCTGCACGTCCGCGTCCGGGCCGCCGTAGCGCACGTCGCCGGCGAGACTGAGGGCACGCAGGGCGGGGTCGTAAGCGGCCTGCTCGGCCTCCAGCAGGAAGCCGGAGCGTTGCAGCCGCACGCCGCCGCTGAGCGAGGCACCGCCGCCCAGCGTGAGTTCGGCCGCGCCGGCCTCCAGCTGAATCTCCTCGTCGCCGGCGTCGGGAGCATTGTCGAGAGCATCGTCGGGAGCATTGGGGTCCGCCGAGGCATCGGGGACGGCGGTGTCCGCGCCGGACGGCGCCGCCGCCGGGTCCGTCTGACAGTCCAGCCGATCCTGTGCGCGCGCAGGCAGAGAGGTCGCAACGAGCAGGCAGGCCATTGCGGCGAGGCGGAGCGTACTGGGCAGCAAGGTGGGATGAACTCGCTCGTGATTTTTTGCTACCTTCGCACAGTTTCCCGACCCCTTCAAACCGGCCGATGCGCCGGCTGGCGCGGCCTCCGGGCCCCGCGGCGGTCCTGTTACGGAGTACCCCGGCATTGCGAGACGACAGGCTTCGCGAGCTCGAGGAATGGCTCGTCCGCGATTGCGGGATGACCCTCGACGACCTGCGGCCGGCATCGGCCGATGCGAGTTTCCGCCGCTATTTCCGCGTGCTGAGCGGCGGCCACAGCTATGTCGCGATGGATGCCCCGCCCGGCCGCGAAGACAGCGAGCCGTTCCTGCGGATTGCCGGCTGGCTGGCGGCCATCGGGCTCACGGCGCCGCGGGTCCTCGAGGCGGACCTCGAGGCCGGGTTCCTGCTGCTCACCGACCTCGGCGACGAGCTCTATCTGCACCGCCTGCAGGCCGAGCCGGGCGCGGCCGACCGGCTGTACGGTGGCGCCATCCGCGCGCTGGTGCGGTTGCAGCGCGGCGGCGCCCGGCATGCGGCCGAGCTGCCGCCCTACGACCGCGCCTTCCTGCACACGGAGATGGCGTTGTTCCGTGACTGGCTCTGCCAGCGGCACCTGGCGCTGGACTGGTCGGCGGCCGATGCGGCCGCCTGGGACGACGTCACGGAGCGGCTCGCCGCGAACGCCGTGGCCCAGCCCGCGGTATTCGTCCATCGGGACTATCACTCGCGCAATCTCATGGTGACGGCCGAGCCGCCCGGCATCCTCGATTTCCAGGATGCCATGCACGGACCGGTCACCTACGACCTGGTCTCGCTGCTGAAGGACTGTTACATCACCTTCCCGCGAGAGCGGGTGCTCGGCTGGGTGGACGTGTACCGGCGGGAGGCGCGCGCGGCGGGTCTCCGCACTGGCGACGAGGCAGGCAGGGCGGACGGCGGGGACGAAGAATTTCTCCGTGCCTTCGACCTGATGGGCGTGCAGCGGCATCTCAAGGCGGCGGGCATCTTCGCCCGGCTGTGGCACCGGGACGGCAAGCCCGGCTACCTGGCGGACGTGCCCCGCACGCTCGCCTACGTGACCGCGCTCCGCGGTGACTACCCGGAGCTCGAGTGGCTCTGCGCCCTGATCACCGAGCGGGTGCTGCCCGCGCTGCCGGAGCGCGCGCCGTGAGCGCGACGCGGGCAATGATCCTGGCCGCAGGCCGCGGCGAGCGGCTGCGGCCGCTGACCGACACGGTGCCGAAACCGCTGGTGGAAGTCGGCGGTGAAACGCTGATCGAGCGCCACGTCCGCGCGCTGGCCCGGGCCGGCGTCACGGAGATCGTGATCAACCTGGCCTGGCTCGGCGGGCAGATCGTCGACAGGCTGGGGCAGGGCAGCCGCTATGGTGTCACCCTCGTCTACAGCCCGGAGGGGGAGACGGCGCTGGATACCGGCGGCGGCATCCGGCGGGCGCTGCCGCTGCTGGGCGGGGAGCCGTTCTGGGTGGTGAATGCCGATATCCATACCGACTACGACTTCGGCCGAATGCCGCCGCTGGACGGCGCGCTGGCGTGGCTGCTGCTGGTGCCGAACCCGGAGCACAACCCGCGGGGTGATTTCTACCTGCAGGACGGCCTGGTGGGCAGCGGCGGCGGCCGGCGTCATACCTACTCGGGCATCGGCCGCTATCGGCCGGAGTTCTTCGCCGGTGCGGAGGAGGGCGTCTTCCCGCTCGCGCCACTCATCCGCGAGCACGCGGCCGCCGGTCGGGTGCGCGGTGAGCTCTACACCGGCGCCTGGCACGATCCGGGCACGCCGGCCCGCCTGGCCGAGCTGCGCCGGCGGCTGGCGCGCTAGCACTCGCAACTCCGCGCAAGGGTGAGCGAGGCCCCGGAAGGTCCTGCGGCGTGCGCTACTCCGCGGCGGGCGGCCCGAACCCCAGCTCCTCGCAGAGCGGTTCGAGCAGCAGGTCCGCCACCCGCTCCAGGTCCGCGGGTCCGCCCAGGCGGGCCAGGTCGGTCATCTCCAGTCCCTGGTAGCCGCAGGGGTTGATGCGGGAGAAGGGCTCCAGGTCCATGTCCACGTTCAGGGCCATGCCGTGGTAGCTGGCGCCGCGGCGGATGCGCAGGCCGATGCTCGCCAGCTTGCGTCCCGCCACATACACGCCGGGTGCGTCGCGTCGCCCCGCTGCTTCGATGCCGAACGGCGCCACCATCCGGATCACCGCGGTCTCCAGCGCGCAGACCAGCCGCCGCACGCCGATACCCGCGCGGCGGATATCGATGAGCGGGTAGATCATGAGCTGGCCCGGGCCGTGATAGGTGACCTGGCCGCCCCGGTCGATGTGCACCACCGGGATGTCCCCCGGCGCGAGGACGTGCTCGCGGCTGCCTGCCAGCCCCAGCGTGAAGACCGGCGGATGCTCGGTGAACCAGATCTCGTCGCCCGTGTCGGCGTCGCGCTCGTCGGTGTGCCTCTGCATCGCCTGCCAGAGCGGCTCGTAGTCGCGCCGCCCCAGCCGGCGCACGACGAGCGTGCGGCCGCCGTCGCGGGCGATTACGGGTGCCGCCGTCACAGGACCACCAGCACCCGCTCGTGATTGCTCAGCCGTCGGTACAGCGAGTCGAGCTGCTCACGGCTCTCCGCCCGCACGGTGACCGTGACGGAGAGGAAACGGCCGTTGCGGCTCGGCTGGGTGGTCACCGCGCCGGCGGGCAGCGGCCCGATCTCCGCCTCGACGATGGCCACTGCCTCGCTGCGGAAGTCGTCGTCCTCGTCCCTGCCCATCACCTTGATGGGGAAATCGCAGGGGAACTCGAGGAGGCTGTCCTCATGCATGGCTTTCGGCTCTCTGCCCGTGGTGTGTCATCTGGTAGCCGCGGAACAGGCGCCGCCACAGCGGCCCCGGTGCGCCCGTACCGATGGTGGTGTCATCGACCCGTCCCACGGGCACGAGTTCCCGGCTGCTGGCGAGCATGATGACCTCGTCGGCCTCGAGCAGCTCCTCCACCGTGAAGCGCCGCCGCGCCCGCGGGATGCCCTCCGCCTCGGCGACGGCCCAGGCCAGCTGCAGCGTCACGCTGGGCAGCACCGAGGGGTCCGGCGGCGGCGCCAGCAGGGTGCCGCCGGTGACGATGGCGATGGTGCTGGCGGCACCTTCGGTGACCCAGCCGTCCCGGTGCAGGATGGCCTCCGCCGCGCCGCGTTCCGCGGCGTCCTGGCGCGCGAGCACGTTGGCCAGCAGCGAGGTGGACTTGATGTCACAGCGGGCCCAGCGCTGATCCGGCGCCAGCGCGGCGTTCACTCCGCTCGGGTAATCGGCCTCCCGGGGCGGGCGCCAGTGCATGGCCATGGCCAGCACGGTCGGTTCCGTGGCCGCCGGGAAGCGATGGTCCCGCCCCGCATCGGCGCCGCGGCTCACCTGCAGATACAGGAACATGTCGCCGCCGCCGTTGGCCTCCACCAGGCGCGCGAACAGACGTCGCCAGCCGGCCTCGTCGGCCGGATTGCGGATGCCGATGGCGCCGAGGCTGCGGTCCAGGCGCGCCAGGTGCTCCGACTCGCCCACCACGCGCCCGCCGCAAACCGGCATGGCCTCGTAGACCGCGTCGCCGAACAAGAAGCCCCGGTCCAGCGGCGAAATCCGCGCCTGTCCGGCCGGGACTATCTCGCCGTCGAGCCAGACATTGGGCAGTATTTCAGCCATCGTGTACACCCGCGCCCGCCGGGCGCTTCCTCATTCGAACCAGAGCATGATCTCGTCGCTGAGGCGCTGCCAGAACGTCCCTTCGGCGACGGGGGCCAGAGCGGCCAGCGGCATCGCGGCCAGCAGCTGGTCGTCCAGCTCGACGCGCAGTTCGCCGAGCGTCTGGCCCTCGGCCACCGGCGCGATCACCGTCGCGGGCATTTCCACCAGCGGCTGCAGGCGGTCATAGGTGCCCCGCGGAATGGTGACGAACAGGTCGCGCGCGACGCCGAGCTGGGCTGCCTCGACGGCGCCCTTCCATACCTTCGCCGTCTCCACGACGTCGCCCGCGGCGAACAGCCGGTGGGTCTCGAAGAAGCGGAAGCCGTAGTTCAGCAGTGCCTGGCTCGCGTCGGTGCGTACCCGCGAGCTCGGCGAGCCCATCACCACCGAGATCAGCCGCATCTCGTCCCGCACGGCGGAGGCCACCAGGCAGTAGCCGGCGGCATCCGTGTGGCCGGTCTTGAAACCGTCGACGGTCGGGTCGCGCCAGAGCAGCCGATTGCGGTTGCGCTGGGTGATCTCGTTGTAGGTGAACTCCCGCACGGAGTACCAGCGGTAGTACTCCGGGAAGTCGTTGATGAGGGCGCGCGCCAGCGTGGCCATGTCGCGCGCCGTCGTGTAATGATTCTCGCCGGGCAGACCGGTGGTGTTCTCGAAGTGGCTGCCGCTCATGCCGAGTTCCTGGGCGTAGCGGTTCATCATCTCGGCGAACACTTCCTCGGAGCCGGCGATGTGCTCGGCGAGGGCCACGCTCGCGTCGTTGCCGGACTGCACGATCATGCCCATCAGCAGGTCCTGGATGCTCACCCGGGAGTTGATCTCGATGAACATGCGGGAGCCGGGCGTGCGGTAGGCCTTGCGACTCACCGTCGCCTCCTCCTCGAGGCTGATGAGGTCGTCGCGCAGCGCATGGAACACCACGTAGGCGGTCATGAGCTTGGTCAGGCTCGCCGGCGCCACCCGCTTGCCCGCCTCCCGGTCCGCCAGCACCGTGCCGCTGTCCGCGTCGACCAGTACGTAGCTCGCCGCGTTCAGCTGCGGCGGGGCCGGTATCGGGATGTCCGGGAGCGCCGCCGCGCCCGGCAGCGGCGCGACCAGCCACAGGACCGGGACGAGGATCGACAAGAGGAGGTTGGCGCACAGGCGTCTGCGCGCCGTCGGGGGCTGTATGAAGCTCATGGCACAGTCTATTCGATAATCATGTGGACGCTGTCGATGCCGAGGGAAGCAAGCCTGGCGACGGTGGCGTCATAGGCCTCCACCGATTCGATCGGCCCCACCCGCACCCGGTACAGTCGGCGCTCTTCGGTCGTATCCTCGAAGATGAACGCATCGGGAAAGTCGTTGGCCAGCAGCCTGGAGTGCATGCGCTCGGCATTCTCCCGCTGGCCGAAGGCGCCGACCTGCGCATATAGTACCGGCGCATCGCCCGTCTGTCCCGCGGCGGGCGCCGGGGCGGCCACGTCCTCGGGCGGCAGGCTCTCGGCCGGTGCCGCGGCCGGGCCGGCCGCCGTCATGATGTCGCCGGTGGCGGCACCGTCGAACGTGATCGCGCGGACCTCCACCAGCCCCGTCCCGTCCCGCACGATGTCGAGTTCCTGCGCTGCGGCGTAGGAGAGATCGATGATGCGGTTGGCCACGAAGGGGCCCCGGTCGTTGACGCGCACCAGGATGCTCCTGCGGTTGCGCAGGTTCGTCACCTCCACCCAGGTGGGCAGCGGCAGGGACTTGTGGGCGGCCGTGAAGGCGTGCATGTCGTAGGGCTCGCCGGACGAGGTGCGCCGGCCGTGGAACTTGGTGCCGTACCAGGAGGCCACGCCGCGCTCCCGGTAGCCCTCGGCGGTGGGCAGCACGTGGTAGCGCTTGCCGAACACCTCGTAGGAAACCGGGTTGCCGTAGCGGCTCTTCGGCTCCGGCGCCGGTATGGTCGGCGGCACACGGATGTCGGCCCGCGCCGCCGGCGGCGGGCCGTCCTGCGGGGGGCCGTCCTGGCGCGGCCCGGTGCCGGTGCAGGCGGCCAGCACCACGGCCGCCGCGGCCACGGCAGCCGTCCTGGCAGCCGTCCCTAGATCAGGCCTCTGCATCGCCGGCTCCGTCGGCGACGGCCAGCGCGATCTCGCGGCCGAGCTGCCACACCGCCAGCGCATACATGGCGCTGCGGTTGTAGCGGGTTATCACGTGAAAGTTGTTGAAACCCACCCAGAGCTGGTCGCCGTCCTCGCCCTCCATGCGCAGCAGCCGCGCGGCCGCCTCGTCCGGCAGCTCCGTCGAGAAGACGATGCCGCCGGCGCTCAGCGCGGCCACGGTAGCGTCCGTGTCCAGCCCCTTGTCGCCGGCGGGCTGGCCGGACCAGGCCGCACCGGTTGTGGCCCGGGCGAAGACCGGTTCGCCGGCGCGCCAGCCGTGGGTCTCGAGATAGTTGGCGACGCTGCCGAACACGTCGCTCCAGTCCGTCCAGAGGTCGCGCAGGCCGTCGGCGCTCGCGTCCACGGCATAGGCCCGGTAGCTGGACGGCATGAACTGGGGCGCGCCCATGGCGCCGGCGTAGGAGCCGAGCGCGGTGTCGACGTCGACGCGCTCCTCGCGGGCCAGCAGCAGGAACTGCTCGAGCTCCCTGCGGAAGAACGGGCTGCGGGGCGGGTAGTCGAAGGCCAGCGTCGCCAGCGCGTCCAGCACCCGGTAGCGTCCGGTAATGCGGCCGAAATAGGTCTCCACGCCGATGATGGCGACGATGACCTCCGGATCCACGCCGGTGTCGCGGCCGATGCGTTCGATCTCGTCGGCATGCTCGCGCCAGAACGCGGCGCCGGCCGCGATGCGCTCCGGCGTCAGGAAGATCGCGCGGTACTCGTGCCAGGGCTTCACCTTCTCCGCCGGCCGGCTGATGGCATCGAGGATGGGCTGCTGGGTCTCGGCGGCGTCCAGCGTGCGCTCGATCTCGGCCCGGTCGAAGCCGTGGCGTTCGGCCACTTCGTCGATGAAGCGGGCCACGTCCGCGCGGGAGGTATCCAGCGCGCGGGCCGGCGAGGCCGCCAGCCCGGCGACGGCCGCGAGGGCCGAGAACAGAATGAGAGAACGGATCACTGGGCGCATCTCCCGGCCGGCGTTTCCTGGCAGTGTGCGTACATCTGTCGTGGACCTACCGAGGCAGGAGCTTGCGATGAGTGTGGATGGACATGAGGATACCGAAACCCGCCATGAGCGTCACCATGGAGGTACCGCCGAAGCTGACCAGCGGGAGCGGTACGCCGACCACCGGGATGAGGCCGCAGACCATGGCCGTATTCACGAACACGTAGACGAAGAAGGTCAGGCTGATGCTGCCGGCCAGCAGCCGGGAGTAGGTGTCCTGGGCATTGGCGGCAATGTACAGGCCGCGGGCCACCACGAACAGGTACATCGTCAGCAGCGCCAGCACCCCCAGCAGCCCGAATTCCTCGGACAGCACCGCGAAGATGAAATCGGTGTCCTTCTCCGGCAGGAACTCGAGCTGGGCCTGGCTGCCGTTGGTCCAGCCCTTGCCGAACAGCCCGCCGGAGCCGATGGCGATCTTGGACTGGATGATGTTGTAGCCGGCGCCGAGAGGGTCGCTCTGGGGATCGAGCAGGGTCAGTACCCGCTGGCGCTGGTAGTCGTGCATGAAGTGCCACAGCACCGGCATGGTGGCGACGGCGAGCGCGCCCAGCGCGAGGATGTGGCCGAAGGACATGCCGGCCAGCAGCACCACCAGCACGCCGGCCGCGACGATCAGAAGCGCGGTGCCGAGATCGGGTTGCACGGCAATCATCAGGGCGGGCAGGACGATCATGGCGGCGATCACCGCGAGATGGCCGAGCCGCGGCGGCAGGGGCCGGTCGTGCAGGAAGGCCGCGACCATCATCGGCACCGCCAGCTTCATGATCTCCGACGGCTGGAAGCGCACGCCGATGTCCAGCCAGCGCTGCGCCCCCTGGCCCACCTCGCCGAGGATCAGCACCAGGGCCAGCAGGGTGAGTCCGGCCAGATAGCCCCAGGGCGTCCAGCGGCGCAGCAGCGCCGGCGAGAGCTGGGCCACGATCACGAGGGCCAGCAGCGCCAGGCCGAGGCGTATCACCTGGCGCAGCAGCAGGTCCGGGTTCTGCCCCACGGCGCTGTAGAGCACGAACAGGCCGAACGCGCAGATGACGCCCAGCCCGGCGAGCAGGGGGCCGTCCAGATGCAGGTTGGCGAGTACCTGACCGATGCCGCCGAGCGGCCGGCGCTCGGCGAAGCGGGCGTTCTCACGGAATAGCGTACCCATCGGTCAGTCCTCCGCCGGCGCGTTGCTCGCCATTGCCGCCTCGGTCGGCGCCTCGGTCGGCGGGGCGGGCTGCCGTCCCCGGGCCGCGGCCTCGTCGCGGTCTTCCAGCAGCCACTTGTCCATCATGGCGCGGGCGATGGGCGCGGCCGCGCGGCTGCCGCTGGAGCCGTTCTCGACGATGACCGATACGGCGATGCGGGGATTCTCGAGCGGGGCGAAGGCGATGAACAGGGCGTGGTCGCGCAGCCGCTCGTCGATCTCGTCCTCGTTGTACTCCTCGTCCTGGCCGACGCTGAAGACCTGGGCCGTACCGCTCTTGCCGGCCATGGGATAGGGCGCATCCATCCCCACCGCCCGTGCGGTACCGTTCTCGCCCTGGAGCACGTCGCGCATGGCGTTGATGACCACCTCCC
>CAYQZN010000005.1:0-31340 GCA_964421805.1 uncultured Woeseiaceae bacterium | reverse complement strand
CCCGGCTGACGATGGTCGACACCCGGTAATTGCCCGGCGCGACCGGCTCGCCCTCCGAGTTCATGCCGTCCCACTGCCACTGGGTCAGGCCGGAGCCGCGGCCGCCCAGCTCGAGGCGGCGTACCAGCTGGCCGGTCTGGTCTGTGATCTCCACGGTCACGCCGGAGGCGCCGGCCGACAGATTGACGGCGCCGTTCATCGTCCCGCCCTCGGCCAGATGGCCCTGATCAGTGCGGGCCAGTACCTGGTGGCCGACGAGCCCGGCGGCCTGCAGCGCCTGGTCCGAGTAGATGGACTCGGAGAGGGCGCTGAACGAGTTCTGCAGATCGCCGATGCCCGACACCGTGCCGAACTGGGCCAGCTGGCTCAGGAACTCGCCGTTGCTCATCGGCTCCATGGGATCCTGGTTGCGGAACTGGGCGATCATCAGCTCGAGGAACTGCTCCTGGCCCAGCTCGTCCTTTGCCGTGGTGGGCTGGGACTCGCGCCGGGTGGCTATCCCCAGGCTGCCCAGGTCCTCGAAACCGTTGATGGAATCCATGTGCTCTCCTCCGGCTTGCCGGTTCTGTTACGGACCCTGGTTACACGCGCTAGCGGCCGAGCTGCAGGGTCTGCAGCATCAGGTCGCGCGTGGTCTTCAGGATCTCGATGTTGTTCTGGTAGGAGCGCGAGGCCGACATCATGTTGACCATCTCCTCCACCGCATTGACATTGCTGAGATAGACATTGCCGTTCTCGTCGGCCTCCGGATGCTCCGGCCGATGCTGGACGGTGAGCGGCGCCTGGCTCTCGACGATACCGAGTACCTGCACGCCGGCAGCATGGCTGTCGCCGCCCGTCGTCTCCTGCAGCGCGGTGGCGAAGACCGGGTGGCGGGCGCGGTAGACCTTGTTCGGGTCGCCGCTGACACTCTCCGCATTGGCCAGATTGCTGGCCGTGGTGTTCAGCCGCAGCGACTGCGCGTTCATCGCGCTACCCGCGGTATCGAATATCTTCAGCATCGACATCATTCACTCCCCTTGATCGCGAGCTTCAGCGTGCGGATCTTGCCGTCCAGGAAACTGAGGGTGGCGCGATAGCGCAGCACGTTCTCGGCGAACTCCGCCTGTTCCACGTCGGGCTGTACCGTGTTGCCGTCCTGGGAGGGCTGGTGCGGCAGCCGATACTTCAGCTCGGCCCCCGCCGGGCCGGCGCTCGCATCGCGATGGCCGGCGTGGGTCTTCGCCATGGCGACCTGCCCGGACTGCGCCCGCTCCAGCGCCGCACCGAAATCCAGATCACGCGCCTTGTAATTGGGCGTGTCCGCATTGGCGATGTTGGTCGCCAGCACCTCGGTGCGCATCGAGCGCAGCTTCAGTGCGAGTGCGTGTTGTCCGAAAGGGTCGATCTTCATCGTGTCTCTCTGGCGTGTCTCTCTGGGCTCGCAGGCACTTTGCCCGCTTCCGCCGGATACACAGCAAATGCCGTGCCAACTCCGCAAGTGACTGATATTCATCGATCTCGCAGCGGCGCAGGGGTCAAGGCGGCAAAGCTCTGCCGCTGCCGGCGGCAAAGGACTGCAGCCGGAGACCGCACGGCAGACGGCCGGCGCAGGGGCCCCGCCGCCCCGGCGATCCGCGGAATCACTGGCACACCTCTTGCATCAAGGAGGGCGACCGGAATCAGGCCGGGGCGGCAGCGGCCGCGCAGCGGACCCGCGAATGCCCCGCGCAGCTTGGGCAACGGGGCCCGGGCCCGATTCCGCACGACCAGGGATCAGTGATGCAGAGTGGCTATGCAGAGTGACGGGACATTGACGGCAGCGACTGAAATCCGGCGCGGATGGTCCGCGCTGGCTGGGCTCGCGCTCGTCCTCCTCCTCGTCCTATTCGCCTCCGGGGCCGCTGCGGCTGACTGGCAGGCGGTCGAGTCCATCCGCGAGACCGCTTCCCGCTACGCAGCGAGCGAGCTGGGCGCGGACGGCGACGACGTACGAGTGGAGGCCGGCGAGCTGGACACCCGTCTGCGGATGAACCGCTGCGACGTGCCGCTGTCCGGATTCCTGCCGAACGGGATGGGCAACGGCAACCGTCTGGTGGTGGGCGTTCGCTGCGAGGGCTCGAAGCCCTGGAAACTCTTCGTGCCGGTGCGCATCGCACGCTATGCGGATGTGCTGGTGGTCTCGCGCTCGCTGCCTCGCGGCCACGTGCTGACCGCCGACGACGTGCACACCGAGAGGCGCGATCTGTCCAGTCACCTCAAGACCTATGCAGGCAGCCTGCGCCAGCTGCCGGGGCGGCGGCTGAAACGGCCCGTGCTCGCCGGCACGCCGCTCACCCACAACATGGTGGACGCCGAACAGATCGTGCGGCGGGGCCAGAAGGTGATTCTGGTGGTAGACGACGGCACCATGCAGATCCGCATGGCGGGACGGGCCCTGTCCGACGGCGCCCTGGACCAGCGCATCCGGGTGGAGAACGTCTCCTCGCGGCGGGTCGTCGAGGGGGTCGTACGGTCCCCCGAAGTCGTTGAAATTAGGATGAATTGACCATATACGACATGATAAAGAAATTGTCAGTCGACGCTAAAGTTTCGCGCGGAATCGCCGATAAACGGGATAACACAGACTCATGTCTGAGGTAGCCAGTTATGTCCAATAAGATTGATGGAACGAATCAGGGGCAGCCGGTCGGCCCGAACGGGGTCGGCGGCAGCCGTCCGAGCGCAGGGGCGGCGCAGCGCACCGGTCAGGCGAAGGAAGCGCCGGTACCGGGCGGCGAGACCGTGCAGCTCACCAGCAGTGCCCAGATGATGGAGCGCATGAGCTCGATGCTGGAGAGCCTGGAAATGCAGAACGAGCGTCTGGACGCCATCATGGAGTCCATCGCCAGCGGCGATTACGAGATCGATGCGGAGAAGATCGCTGCGCGTCTGATGATGTTCGAAAGGAGCCTGGGCAGCGACTCATGAGCCAGGCGGATGCGACAGCCTGCGCGGGCGCACTCGAGACGCTGATCCGTGAGGCGCTGGGAGGCGCGCAGCGATTGGAGTCGGCGCTCGCCGCCGAGCGCGCCGCGCTCGAAGACAGGGACGCTGCGGCCCTGCAGGAGGCCGGCGCCAGCAAGCAGGATTATCTGTCCCGGCTCGATGAGTTGGACGGGCAGCGCCGCCGCCTGCTCGCCGACCACGGCTACCCCGCGGATCACGGCGGCGTCGAGGCGGTGCTGGCAGACTGCACGGCTGCTCATGCGCTGGGCGATCTGTGGCGGGAGCTCGGCAACGTGGCCGAACGCTGCCGCGACGCGAATACGGCCAACGGGGCCATCGTGCATCTGCGCCGCCGGCAGATCGGACGGGCGCTCGACGTACTGCGTGGGGCACCCGAGGGCGCGGCACCCGTCTACGGCGCCGACGGCAGCAGCGGCCGCGCCGGCGGCCGGGCATTCGGCAGCGCCTGAACGACCGCCGCGGCCGGCGGCGGGATAGACCTTCCCGATAGCCGTCCTCGTCACGCCATCACGGCGGAACCCGTACAATAAGCGGCCATGACATGCCGGGGGTGCCCTCCATGCCGCAATACTCTCCGCAAGACATTACGCGCTCGCTCACCCTCGGTCTGGTCTGGCTGCTCGGCGGCCTGGCCACGGCGGCCGCCGCGGCGCCAGCAGACGACGCGCCGGATGCCCTCCACTACGCCGATACGGCCGCCCTCCAGGAACGCATGGACCGGGGCGACCTCACCTCGGAACAGCTGGTGCGTCTGTTTCTCGACCGCATCGAGGCCGTGGACGACGCCGGCCCGACGCTGAACGCCATCATCGAGGTGAATCCGGACGCCATCGAGGTCGCGCGGGACCTGGACCAGGAGCGCGCCGTCGGCGAGAAGCGCGGGCCCCTGCACGGCATACCCGTGGTCCTGAAAGCGAATATCGACAGCGGCGACCGCATGGCCACTTCCGCCGGCTCGGTGGCGCTGGCGCTGCATCGCGCGCCGGACGACGCCTTCCACGTCGCCGCGCTGCGGCGGGCCGGCGCCGTCGTCCTCGGCAAGGCCAATCTCAGCGAGTGGGCGAATTTCCGCTCCACCCGGTCGGTGAGCGGGTGGAGCAGCATCGGCGGGCAGACCCGCAACCCGCATGTGCTCGACCGCAATCCCTGCGGCTCGTCCAGCGGTTCGGCGGTGGCCGTCGCGGCCGGGCTCGCCGTGCTCGCGGTCGGCACGGAGACCAACGGCTCGATTGTCTGTCCGGCGGGCGCGAACGGCGTCGTCGGTATCAAGCCCACCGTCGGCCTGGTCAGCCGGGACGGCATCATCCCCATCGCACTCAGCCAGGACACGGCCGGCCCGATGGCGCGCAGCGTGCGCGACGCAGCGCTGCTGCTCGCCGCCATGGCGGCACCGGATAACGCCGATCCCGCGGCCCGGGCCCACCCGGGCCCACGGGACTATCTCGCCGCGCTGGACCCCGGCGCGCTGGAAGGCGCGCGCATCGGCGTCTGGCGGCAATACTACGGTGCCGGCTCGGATCCCCGCGTGGAGGCCATCCTCGACGCCGCAGTCGCCCGGCTCGGCGAACTCGGCGCCGAGGTGGTGGATCCGATCGGCCTCGCGATCCCGGAGGGCGTCGGTGAAGCGGAGTACGAGGTGCTCCTGTACGAGTTCAGGGACGGGCTGAATCGCTACCTCGGCAATGCCGGCATGGGGGACGACCGGGGCAGCCTGGCCGCGCTGATCCGCTACAACGAACTGCGCGCCGACGAGACCATGCCCTGGTTCGGCCAGGAGATCTTCGAGCAGGCCGAGTCGCGCGGGCCGCTGACGGACGAGGCCTACCTGGCCGCGCGGGAGAACAGCGGGCCCGCACTGCGCCAACTCATCGATGCTGTGCTGGAAGAGCACGAGCTGGATGCGATCATCGCGCCGACGAATTCCCCCGCCTGGCCCATCGACTTCGTCGCCGGAGACAATTACTCGATCTCGAGTTCGCGGCTGGGCGCGGTATCCGGGTATCCCGCGCTCACGCTGCCGGCCGGCAACGTTCACGGTCTGCCGGTGGGCGTGACGCTGTTCGGCCGCCCGTGGTCCGAGCCGCAGCTGATCGGCTATGCCTACGCGCTGGAGCAGGCGACCCGGGCCATCCTCCGCCCCGGGCTCGTGCCGACGCTGGAACGCTAGTCGGCCTGCGGGTCCTGCGGCGGCGGCGCCTTGTTCTTCCGCTTGTTCGTCTTCCTGGCGGCCTTCTTGGCAGCGGGCTTCTTCCTGGCAGGGCTGTTCCCGGCGGCCTTCTTGCTGGCGCGTTTCTTGCCGCCAGGCTTCGGCGCCGCCTCCGTCCCCGCACCGATCACGGCAGCGGAGCGCTTACCGATGGTCAGCGCCTTCAGTTCGTCGAAGGACTGCTGCAGGCACTCACAGTAGAACGCGGGGTCGGGCATCATCTCCCGGCAGGAGATGGCGCTGACGGTGATCTTGCCGTCGTAGCCGATCACCGGCTGGAACAGACCGACGCCGTGGACGACCGGCCCGAGGCCGTAATAAGCGACCATCTTCGTGCCCATGGAATACAGCGGATGATTGCTGATGGGAACGTTCGTGATGACGGTGTTGAAGACCGGCGGCAGGCGCTCGGCCATATGCCAGCGGCCGTAGGCTCGGGCAGCGAGCCCCGAGGTGGTCGTGGGCAGGAACTCCGCCAGTTCCATGCTGAGTTCCGGGCCCGCCGTGCGCGTGAATCGCTTCGCCTCGTCGCTCGCCGCATGCACGGCGCGCAGCCGCTCCAGCGGATCCTCGATATCGCTGCCCACCGGCAGGCGCATGGCGCTGACCCGGTTGCCTTCCGCGCCGCGCTGCCGGTCGGAGCGCACGCTCATCGGCGCCATGGCAATCAGCGACTCGTCCGGCAACTCGTCTTTGGCGGCCAGGTACTTGCGCAGCGCCCCGCCGCAGACGCTGACGATCACGTCGTTCACCGTGGCGCCTTCCACATAGCCCTTGATACCGCGGATCTCGTCCAGCGCGAAGGTGCGGGCATCGAAGACCCGGTGGGCCGAGACGTTGGCGTTGAAACGGGTGCGCGGCACATGCCGGGGCAGGCTGAGGTCCCGCCGCACCAGGCCGGTGGCCAGCTTCGGCAGCGTCGGCGCCACATGACGCACCAGCTTGCCGATCTTCAGCGGCGTGCGGGCCATGCCCGCAGCGCTGCGCGCCAGGAGTTCCACGTCGGTGGGTTCACGCTCCGCCGTCCAGGGCCGCGGCGGCGGCTCCGGCTGGTCGTGGGGCGTGAGGCTGTGGATCGCCGCGGCGATCTCGGCACCGGAGATGCCGTCGATGGCCGAGTGATGGATTTTGGTCACGAGGCCGAAGCTGCCCGGCGGGATGCCGTCGACGTTGTCCAGCCCTTCGATCACCCACGCCTCCCACAGGGGGCGGTTCAGGTCCAGCGGGCGGGCGAGCAGCCGCGCGGTCAGGATGCAGAGCTGGCGCCAGTCGCCCGGCTTCGGCAACGCGATGTGCCGCAGATGAAATTCCAGATCGAACTCCGGGTCCTCGATCCAGTAGGGACGGGCCAGGCCGAGGGGCACGTTCGCCAGCCGGCGCCGGAACGTCTTCGCCTTGTGCAGGCGCTCCTCGAAAAAGCGGATGATCTGCTTGAACGTGACGTGGCCGCCGGCCGCCGTCGACTGATCGTAGATGCAGAGACTGCCCACGTGCATCGGCGTGGCAGCCGTTTCGAGATAAAGGAACGAGGCGTCGAGGCCGGTCAGTTGCTGCATGGAAAGTCTCCTTGCCCTGACCGGCAATATACACGATAGGCACTGCGCCGCAGGACGCCGGCGGCGGGAGGCCGCGCCGCACGCTGGCGGCGCGGCCTCCGCCGGTCAGAAGCGCAGACGGGCGCCCGCGTGGAACGAGCGGCCCGGCAGCGGCGCGTAGGGCGCCAGGAAGGAAGTGCTGCGCCGCGCCGCCTCGTCCAGCAGATTCGTGCCGCGGACGAAGAGGTCGAGCCGGGTCTCCTGCAGCGTCATGGCATAGATCGCGGACAGGTCCACCATGGTGTAGCTGTCGGTGCGGAACGAGGAGATATTGTCCTGCTCCGAGTGCCACAGAACGTCCAGTGAGGTGGTCAGGACATCGTTGCGCAGGGTGAGTCCCGTGCCGAGACGCATCGGCGGGATGCGGGGCAGATAGCGGCCGTCGTCCAGCTCCGCGTAGACGAAGTCGCCCAGCAGGTCGAGTTCTGCCTCGAAGCCGCCCAGCCGGCCGAGCGAGAGCGTCGCCTCGGCCTCGACGCCGTAGAACTCCGCATCGTCCTGGGCATACTCCGCCACCGGCAGCTCGTCCTCCTCCGCACCGGTCAGGTTCTGGAAGATGTAGTCGCCGATCCGGTTGTAGAACACGTGGACGTCCCAGCGCAGGCGCCCCCCGCGGCCGGATAACCCGATATCGTAGTTCACCGAGACCTCCTTGTCCGGCTCCGCGCCGAGCACGGCGAGACCGAGTTCGAACTGGCCCGTCGCAAGATGGGGCCCGTTGGCGTAGAGCTCCTCGGCGGCCGGCAGGCGTTCCGTGCGCGAGACGTTCAGCATCAGCGTGTAGTCAGCTGTGAGCTCGAAGTCGATGCCGGCAGCCAGCGATACGGAGGTGTCGTCGAAATCGGTCACGAACTGGTTGTCGTGCTCGAGGAACTCCACGCGGCCGCCGAGGTGCGCGTGACCCCAGTCGTAGTCCCGTTCCTCCACCAGGAACAGACCGAGAGACTCGGTCTTGGTCGGCGCGAGGAACGCTTCCTCGCCTGCAGCGGAGAAATCGCGGTCGTCCACCTGCAGGCCGAAAGCACCTCGCCAGCCGGCGATCGGCGCATGGATGGCCTCCACCCTCGCCTGCCAGGCGTCGTTCTCGAACAGGGTGCCGATCTCACCGGAGGGCTCGATCTCGGCGTGCTCGTAGTCGTTGACGCCCCAGGAGAACTTGACGGCCTCGAAGTACTCGCCGTTCAGAGCATACTCGCCGCGCACGTCCACGCGGGACTGCTCGAGGTCTATGAACGGACCGCCCTCTTCCTCGCCGGCGTGCTCCTCCTCGCCGTGCTCTTCCTCGCCATGCTCCTCCTCGTGCTCGTGGCTGTGGCCGGGCAGGCCGTAGGTCATGTCGGAGCCACTCCAGGAGACGCCGAGGAAGCCGCGGTCGCCCACCCAGGAAGCGCCTGCGGAGTAACCGTCGGATTCCGAGTAGCTGTTCGGCAGGATGCCGGCCGCCTCGTCGGGCTCCCGGTCGTCCGGGTCGGCGGTGGCGAAACCGTCTATCTCGACGTCTTCGCTCTCCCGCGTGTAGGCATCCAGGTGCCAGGCGAAGCTGCCGACGCCGCCGTCCAGGCGGCCGACCACGGCCCGCTCCTCGGCGGCGGTATCGGCACGGGCCTCGACGGCGCCCGTGACCGGCGCCTCGGCGGGGCGCCGGGGGATGCGGTTGTCGATCACGTTCACCACACCGCCGGCCGCCGAATTGCCGTACAGCAACGTCGTCGGGCCGCGGATGATCTCGATGGCCTCGGCCAACAGCGGCTCGATGGTCACGGCATGGTCCGCGCTGACGTCCGCCGCATCCAGCGACGAGATGCCGTCGGAGAGCATGATGACCTGGGAACCGCCCAGGCCGCGGATGATGGGACGGGACGATGCCGGCCCGAAGTAACTGGAGCTCACGCCGGGCTGCCGGGCGAGGGTCTCGCCCAGGGTCGGCGCGCGGTCGGTGAACAGTTCGGCGCCCTTGAAGACGCTGGTGGGCTGCAGCACGTCGCCGAGGGGCGCCGCGGTAACCACGATCTCCTCGATCGTTTCCTCAGCCGCTTCCTGCGCCTGCAGGGCGCCGGCACACAATAACGCTGCGGGCAGTGCCGCAGTCAGGCGTGAAATTCGCATGTCTCATTCCTCTGGTCGGATCAGCAGATGCCGCGCCGGCCCGTCTTCGCGCGATCGGTGGACGATCCTCGGACTATCCTCGGACTATCCTCGGACTATCCTGGGACTATCCTCGGACGATCCCGGAACGATCGGTGGGCGACGCGGCTATGGTCGAACGACAGTCGGTCGACTGATGATCAGAGGCGGGGAGGTGCCCGGGCGTGGCCGTACCTCGGCGGGGAACAGGAATGCCCGGTGGCCGCCGGGACGGTGACGAGCGGGGAAGGACGGGCCGCAGACGCTGCTGCCGGCGTATCCGACAAGCCATGGCCGAGTCGATCGCCGCTGACGCAGAGGTCGCACTGCTCGCCCGCGCCGTGATCGGCCACCGCCGCATGACCGGCGACGGCAACCTGCCCGGCCAGGATCGCGACCAGCGCGACCGCCGTGCAGCGGGCCAGGAATCGTGTGCGGAGGCGAAGCATCCGCATAGTCTAACGGAATTTCTCGATGCGTGAAGGTCCCAGGAGGCCCGTGACCGGCGCATCACCCGGCCGCCGGAACGCCGCAGCGGGACTCCCGGCCTGCCGACCCGGAGCCCCGCTGCGCCGGAATTTACTTGCGGAAGTTGAGTTCCTGCAGCAGAGACGTGCTCATGACCTCGCGGTACTCGGCACGATTACCGCTCTCGCCCTGCATCTCCTCGATGCTCTTCTTTCGCCAGGCCATGTATTCCTGCTGACGCTTCTCCCCCTCGGCGCCGGTCGGGATGTCCTGCATCACGTGGAAAATACCACAGGTTGCACGGGAAACGGTCGCGGCATGAGCGGTGGCTCTGCCGGCGGCGCTCAGTAGGCGCCGCTCTGCGTCCGGGCATCGCCGACGTAACGATCCAGCACAGCGTCGATCTTCACCCGGGCGGCGTCGGCATCGAAGCCGTCTGCGGTGGCGCTGTCCGCCAGCGAGAACATCGTCATGACCAGGCTGCGGCCGTCGGCCTGCTGCGCGACGCGGACGCTCTCGTGCCGCCGGAGAATCTCGCTCCAGGCGGCCCTCACCTGCCGCCAGAACGGAGCCGTGCGCTGCCAGTAGCGCTCGCCGGCGGACCAGTCGTAATCCGACAGGCGCTGGTAGCGATTGACACCGGCCTCGCGGGCCAGGGTATCCACGGGGACGATGCCGTCCCCCTCCGCCTCGAGCACGACCTTGCGGTTGTCCTCCTCGTGTACCCAGCCGTCCGGCAGGATGGTGTGGCGGTTGGTGCCGATCAGGACGTCGTAGTCGTCGCGCACGCTGAACTCCCGCCGGGGCAGCGGGCGCCAGGTCTCGGCGCTCTCCCAGATCGAATAGCTGTCCGTGTGCACCCATTCGCCGAAGGACTCGTAGCGCGGAGAGTCGTCCACCTGGAAGACGGCCTGGCTCCAGCGGCCTTCGACGGCCTCCTGTTCCAGGCGCACTTCCCGCCAGCGCCGGTCGCCGGCGTAGACGTGCATCACCGTGTCTTCGTAACGCCAGTCCTGGCGCCAGTGCTTTATCACCATGGGCTCGGACAGCGAGCCGTCCTCCTGCCGGAACACCATGACCATGACGTGCTGCAGGCTGATGAAATCCGGTTCGTCGGCGACGACGTAGACGTACTCCGTGCCCCAGGAGCGGAACGGGCGGGCGGGCTCGAAGCCGGCGGAGAATCCCACCGTCTCCAGGAAGTCGAAGCTGGCCCGGTACGGGCCGGCCATCGCCAGGATGGCTCGTCGGTCCCGTTCCTTCTCACCGATGCCGTCCTCGCGCAGCTGCCGCCAGGCGGCGCTCGGCGAGTCGTCCACGGTGACGTCCGGGCCCTCGGTGGTGCCACCGCGGGGCGACATGTCCGTCGTGTCGATGAAGGGCCAGGCGAAGACGTAGCGTTCGTCTTCGCCGCCGTCTTGTTCCGTCGCACCGGTCACCGCAGTGGCCAGCGCAAGAACGGCCAGCACCGCCCATTGTCCGCGAGAGATTAGCCCGGCTTTCATGACGCCGAGAATAACATCCGCGCTGCAGACATCCAGGGCGAAACACGGTCGTGACCGTCCCGCGAGCTTGACGCATACTCGATACTCCCCGACACAGGCGAGGCAAGATCATGATCCCGAGCACCGAACACGGGAAAAGATTCCTGGAAGCGCACGGCAAGCGGATGGCCTACGTAGAGATGGGTTCGGGAGACCCCATCGTCTTCCAGCACGGCAACCCCACGTCCTCCTACCTTTGGCGCAACGTCATGCCGCATCTCGAGGATCAGGGACGCTGCATCGCCATCGACCTCATCGGCATGGGCGATTCGGAAAAACTGGAGGACTCCGGTCCCGACCGCTATACGCTGGCCGAGCATCGGCATTATCTGGACGAGGCGCTGCGCGTACTCGGGGTCGAAAACCGGGTTACCTGGGTCATACACGACTGGGGCAGCGCGCTCGGCTTCGACTGGTGCCGGCGCCATCCCGACGCCGTGCTGGGCATCGCCTATATGGAAGCCATCGTGAGCCCGATGAGTTGGGACGACTGGTCGGAGTCTGCGCGGGGCGTGTTCCAGGGCTTCCGCTCCGAGGCGGGCGAGGCGATGGTCCTGGAGAAAAATCTGTTCGTGGAGCGCGTCCTCCCGGGCTCGGTGCTGCGCGGGCTGACCGACGAGGAGATGGCCGTGTACCGCAGGCCGTTTCTGGAGCCCGGCGAGGACCGGCGCCCCACTCTCACCTGGCCGCGGCAGATACCCATCGAGGGCGAGCCGCAGGATGTCTGCCGCCTGGTGGAGGAATACGGCCGATGGATGGCGGAGAGCGCGATCCCGAAGCTGTTCGTGAACGCCGAGCCGGGTGCGATCCTGACCGGCCGTCAGCGGGAATTCTGCCGCACCTGGCCGAACCAGACGGAAGTGACGGTGGCAGGCAGCCACTTCATCCAGGAGGACTCGCCGGAGGAGATCGGCCGCGCGGTGGCCGACTGGCGCCGCAGTTTCACCTGAGACGCATCACGCCGCCGGCCGCGCCGCCCGGATCGCCCGCCACACCTTCATGGGCGTGAGCGGCATGTCGAGATGCTCGATTCCGTAAGGCGCCAGCGCATCGATCACCGCGTTGACCAGGGCGGGCGGCGCGCCGATGGTGCCGGCCTCTCCCGCGCCCTTCACGCCCAGCGGATTGCGCGGCGACGGCACCTCCGTGTAGTGGAAGTCGATGCCCGGCAGCCGGTCGGCCCGGGGCATGGTGTAGTCCATGAACGTGGCGGTCTGGAGCTGGCCGGTGTCGTGATCGTAGATGGCCTCCTCGAACAGGGCCTGACCGAGCCCCTGGGCGATGCCGCCCATGATCTGCCCTTCCAGGATCAGCGGATTGATCACGTTGCCGACGTCGTCCTCCACCGTGTAGCGGAGGATCCCGATCATGCCGGTCTCCGGATCCACCTCGAGCTCGCAGACGTGGCAGCCGTTCGGGAAGGTGCCGGCCTCGGGGGTGAAATGCTCGCTGGAGGCGAGGCCGGGCTGGACGTCGTCCGGCCGCGCGCCGTCGTCGAAGGAGGCACTGGCGACCTCCGGCAGCGCCACCGTGCGGTCGGTGCCGGCGATGCGGTAGTTGCCGTCCTCGAACTCGATGTCCTCGGCGTCCGCCTCCAGCAGCCCCGCCGCGATCTTCCTGCCGGACTCGACCACCGTCTCCACCGTGCGCGTCAGCGCCGAGCCGCCGATGGCCATGGACCGTGAGCCGCCGGTGCCCTGGCCCGTGGGGATGGTCTTCGTGTCGCCCTGCAGCACGCGGATACGCTCCAGCGGCAGGCCGAGCCCAGCCGCCACCATCTGCCCGTAGCTGGTCTCGTGGCCCTGTCCCGTGGACTGGGTGCCCATGAGCACGGTCACCGTGCCGTCCTGCTCGAAGCGCACGTGGGTGTCCTCGCCGCCCATGGCCGAACAGATCTCCACGTAATAGCTGAGGCCGATGCCCCGCAGCAGACCCTGCGCCCCGGAAGCGCTGCGCCGCTCGTCGAAGCCCGCCCAATCGGCACGCTCGAGCGCGGCATCCAGCAGACGCGCATATTCGCCCGAGTCGTAGACCTGTCCCGTCACCGTCTTGTACGGGAAGGCCTCGGGGGCGATGAAATTGCGCCGCCGGATATCGGCGGGATCGATGCCGAGTTCGCGGGCCGCCTTGTCCACCAGGCGCTCGACCAGATAGATGGCCTCGGGACGGCCGGCGCCCCGGTAGGCGTCCACCGGGACGGTATTCGTCACGGCCAGGCGGATTTCCGCGTAAGCCGCCGGGATGGCATAGGCGCCGGTGAGCATGACGGCGCCGAACCAGGGGATGAACGCGCCTGCCTGGGAGGTGTAGGCGCCGACGTTGCCGTCGGTGCGCACCCGCATGGCGAGGAAACGACCGTCGCCGTCCAGGGCGAGCTCGGCGCGGGACACCTGATCGCGGCCGTGCAGGTCGGAGAGAAAGCTCTCGGAGCGCTCCGCCAGCCACTTCACCGGCCGGCCGACGTCCTTCGCCGCATGCAGCGCGACGACTGTCTCGCACTGCAGGAACATCTTCAGCCCGAAACCGCCGCCCACATCCGGCGAGACGACACGCAGCCGGTCTTCCGGAATCCCGGTGGCCGCCATCACGTGCCTGCGCAGGTTGTGCACGCCCTGACAGCCCTGATACAGCGTGTAGGCATCCTCGCCGCCGTCGTACACGGCCACGCAGCCTCGCGGTTCCATGGCGGTGGGCGCCAGGCGGTTGTTGACGAGCTCGAGTTCGACCACCCGTTCGGCGTCGGCGAAAGCCTCGTCGGTGGCTGCCGCGTCGCCGTGGGTCATGATGCCGAGCAGGTTGCCGTCCACCTCGTCGTGCACCCGCGGCGCGCCGTCGGCCAGGGCATCGGCGAGGCCGGTGACCGCCGGCAGCTCGTCGACGTCGAACAGGATCAGGTCGGCCGCGTCCTTGGCCGCGGCGAGGGTCTCGGCCACGATGGCGACGACGGGCTCGCCGACGTAACGGACCACCTCGCGCGCGAGCGGCGGCTGCTGCAGCGCGGCATGCCCCGGGTGGCCGTCGCTCTTCGGCACCGCCGATCCCGGCAGGTCGCCGAAGCCCGCGTCCGCGAGGTCCGCGGCGGTGTAGACGCCCAGCACGCCCGGCGCCTCGCGGGCCTCGTCCAGGTCGAGTTCGCTGATGACGCCATGGGGAAAAGGCGAGCGCAGGAAGTACAGCACGGCCGCATCCGCGGGCGCCGCGTCGTCCAGGTAGCGGCCGGTCCCGGTGAGAAAACGCTGGTCCTCGACACGCCTGATCGCCTGTCCCGTGCCGAACTTGCCCATCCCTTACTCCCATTGCCGCCGACGGCGTTCTGCGGGATTCTGCGCCGCGGCCGGCGGCAATTCAAATGGGCGGCGGGCCGGTGGCAGTTCACGTTCCGCCACAAAAAAGCGGCCCCAGTGGGGCCGCAGTGTCCATCGTCGTGACGGGATCAGTGCATCGTATTCCCCCGCCCCAGTGTTTACCTGAAGGTCGTATACCCGGCACGCGACGGTCGATAAAATTATTGCGAATAGGAAGGTGGCAGAAACCCCACGAAGTGTCAAATTTCAGGGAAAGAAAGCCGCGCTCATGTCGCGGCAGTGCAACATAATCGACAGCCACAGGGACTGCGCATGCCCCTCAGCCGGTTGCCGGCTCGTCGCCGCCGTGACCGCGGTGGAACTCCTCCACGCTGCGGGCGACCCGGGTGGGCTGCTTGAAGGCCGCCACGTGCACGATGGCATCGCCCTCGTGCGCCAGCGGGAGTCTCGACAAGCCGATCACCACGCCGTCGTCGGCCGCCCTGATGACGGTGTCCGAGGAACCGAGGGGATCGCGCACATTGGCGATGACGTCATCCTTCTTCACGTAGTCGCCGAGGCGCACGGTGGCGTGCACGATGCCGCTCTGGGGCGAGCGGATCCAGCCGCTGTCGAGCGCCGTGACCGGCCTGGATTCGCGGCGCTTCGACTTCCCGGCCGGCAGCATGCCGAGGCTGCGCATCACCTGCTGGATGCCGCGCACGCCGGCGCGGATGGCGAGTTCGTCGAAGCGCAGCGCCTCGCCCGCCTCGTACAGGAGCAGGGGCACCTCCCGGCTCGCCGCCAGTTCGCGCAGGGAGCCCTCACGCACCGTGGCGTTGATCATCACCGGCACGCCGAAGGCACTGGCGAGTTCCCGCGTCTCCTCGTGATCCAGGTCGGCGCGGATCTGCGGCAGGTTGGCGCGATGGATGGCGCCGGTGTGCAGATCGATACCGTAGTCGGCCTTGTCGACGATCTCGGTGACGAAGAGGTTCGCGAGGCGCGCCGCAGCCGAGCCTCTCTCGCTGCCAGGGAACGAGCGGTTCAGGTCGCGGCGGTCCGGCAGGTAGCGCGACATGTTCAGGAAGCCGAGCACGTTGACCACCGGCACCGCCAGCAGCGTGCCCCGGAGACTGCGCAGCGTGCGCAGCTTCAGCAGCCGGCGGATGATTTCCACCCCGTTGATCTCGTCGCCGTGCACAGCAGCGGAGACGAACAGGACCGGGCCGGCCCGGCGGCCGTTGATCACCTGCACGGGCATGGTCATCTCGGTGTGGGTGTACAGATCCGCCGCGGGCAGGTCGATGCTCGCCCGTTCGCCCGGCCGCACGGTGTGACCGCCGATCTCGATGGAGCGCCCGGCCGCCCCGCTGCGCTCAGCCGACACCTTTGGTCTTCGTCTTGCCGGGCTTCGCGTTGCTTTCGATGAAGCCGATGATCAATCCCGCGACGTCCTTGCCGGTTGCCGCCTCGATGCCTTCCAGCCCCGGCGAGGAATTCACCTCCATCACCACGGGGCCGTGATTGGAGCGCAATATGTCGACGCCGGCGACGTTCAGCCCCATGATCTTCGCGGAACGCACGGCGGTGGAACGCTCCTCCGGCGTGATGCGCACCAGCGAGGCGGAACCGCCCCGGTGCAGGTTGGAGCGGAACTCGCCCTCCTTGCCCTGGCGCTTCATCGACGCGACCACCTTGCCGCCCACCACCAGGCAGCGGATATCCGCGCCGCCCGCCTCGGCGATGAACTCCTGCACCAGGAAGTTCGCATTCAGCCCGCGGAACGCCTCGATGACGCTGGTGGCCGCCTTGCGGGTCTCCGCCAGCACGACGCCGACGCCCTGGGTGCCTTCCAGCAGCTTGATGACCACCGGCGCGCCGCCGGTCATTTTCAGCACATCCTCGGTGTCGTCCGGCGAATTGGCGAATCCCGTGACCGGCAGGCCGATGCCGCGGCGCGAGAGCAGCTGCAGGGAACGCAGCTTGTCCCGCGAGCGGCTGATGGCCACCGACTCGTTCAGCGGGAAGACGCCCATCATCTCGAACTGGCGCAGCACCGCGGTACCGTAGAACGTCACCGAGGCGCCGATACGCGGTATCACCGCGTCGAAGCCCTTCAGCGTGGCGCCCTTGTAGTGCACCGACGGCTTGTGCGACGTGATGTCCATGTAGCAGCGCTGGTGGTCGATCACGTGCATCTCGTGGCCGCGCTCTTCGCCGGCCTCCATCAGTCTCCTGGTGGAGTAGATCGAGCGTCTGCGTGAGAGTATTGCGATCTTCAAGATACGGATCCTCCTGCGGCGCCGGGCCAGTGCCCGGCGGCCTGTTCAAACTTTCTTGCCGCGCCGTCTGGCCGCGTCGACCCGAGCGGGCCGCCCGCCGGTGAGATAGGAGCGGCCGGGGTCCACGAGCATGTGGCCGCGCAGCGCCGTCCGGCCCAACAACATACGGAAACGCATGTCGGAACGCGAGGTCAGCGTCACCTCGATGGGCCAGACGAGCTCCGGCGAAAGCGCGAGCGTCGTCGCTATCACCACCCGGTGCTGGCGATGCCCGATGGAGCTGCGCACGCCGCGCCGGTCCACCACGTCGGCGGTGCAGACCACCTCCAGCTCGTCGGAACGGTGCTGCGGATGGACCAGGAAGCGCACGCGCTCCCTGCCTTCCTCCTCGAAGTGCTCGATGTCGATCGCGTGCAGCGTAGAGGTGCGCGCGCCCGTATCCACCTTGGCCTTGATGCGGCTGAGGCCGAGATCCGGCAGGTCGAGGTATTCACGCCAGCCCACGATCCAGGGCGCGTCCTGTCTGCTCATGTGATCGGATTGTGGTCCAATTGCGGCTGTCCGGCTTCCTGTCTACCATGCTTCGCCCGAATCCGACAATTCATCCGACCATTCATCCGACAATTCACCGGACAAACGCGCACAGGGGAATCACATGAAACTCGCCAGCCTCAGAAGCGGACGCGACGGCCGGCTGATCGTCGTCACCCGCGATCTGAAACGAGCCGTCGCCGCAGACGGCATCGCCGCCACCCTGCAGGCCGCACTGGACGACTGGGAGACCACGGCTCCGCGCCTGCGGGCGCTGTCCGAAGAGCTGCAGCAAGGCACCGCCGAGGCCAGCTTCGACCTGGACCTGGGCGATCTCGATGCACCGCTGCCGCGCGCCTATCACTGGGTGGACGGCAGCGCCTACGTCAACCACGTCGAGCTGGTGCGCAAGGCCAGGGGCGCGGAAATGCCGGAGACTTTCTGGCACGACCCGCTCGTCTACCAGGGCGGCTCCGACGACTTTCTGGGGCCGCTGGAAGACGTACCGGTGCCGGACGAGGACTACGGCATCGACATGGAGGCCGAGACGGCGGTGATCACCGACGACGTGCCCATGGGCACCGGCGCCGGCGAGGCGGCCGGGCACATCAAGCTGCTGATGCTGGTGAACGACGTCTCACTGCGCAACCTGATCCCGGGCGAGCTGGCCAAGGGCTTCGGTTTCTATCAGTCCAAGCCTTCCACGGCATTCTCGCCGGTGGCGGTGACCCCGGACGAGCTGGGCGCGGCCTGGCAGGACGGCACGTTCAACCTGCCGCTGATCACCACGCTGAACGGCGAGGAATTCGGCCGGCCCGAGTGCGGCGTGGACATGACCTTCAACTTCCTGCAGCTGATCGAGCACGTGACGAAGACCCGGCGGCTCGGCGCGGGCACCATCATCGGCTCCGGCACCATCTCTAATTACGACCGCAGCCGCGGCTCCAGCTGCATTGCCGAGCGGCGCACGCTGGAGACCATCGAGGACGGCGCGGCGAAGACACCCTTCCTGCGCTTCGGCGACCGCGTCCGCATCGAGATGCTCGACGCCGACGGCAACAGCATCTTCGGTGCCATCGAGCAGCAGATCGTGGAGGCCTGAGCATGGCGCACGACATCGAGCTGACCGCCGCCGACGGCCACGCCCTCAGCGCAGCGATCGCACCGCCGGGAGGCACGCCCATCGGCGGGGTGCTCGTCATACAGGAGATATTCGGCGTCAACAGCCACATCCGCGACGTCTGCGACCAGTTCGCCGAGGCCGGCTTCCTGGCCGTCGCGCCCGCGGTATTCGACCGGATCGGCAAAGACATCACCGTCGATTATTCGGACATCGGCCGGGGACGCGACCTGATCGGGCGGCTGAATCCGCGCCAGACCATCCTGGACCTGGCCGCCGGCGTCGAGCAGGCGACCCGGGGCGGCAAGGTGGGCGTGGTCGGCTTCTGCTGGGGCGGTGCGCAGGCCTTCCGCTGTGCCGCCGAGCTGCCGGTGGCGGCGGCCGTGGGCTACTACGGCGGCGGCATCCACGACATGACCGATGTCACGCCCGCCTGCCCGATCATGCTCCACTACGGCGACCGCGATGCCCACATCCCCATGGAACAGGTGGAGCAGGTGCGCACAGCGAATCCGGAGGCCATCGTGCACGTCTACGAGGGGGTCGGGCACGGCTTCAACTGCGACCAGCGCGGCGATTACGACCCGGAGGCGGCCTGTCTCGCTTTCGGGCGCACCACGGAATTCCTCCGGCGCCACCTCGGCTGATCAGTCGGGCTCCCTGCCACTGAGGACGTCGACTTCGTCCACGACGCCGTTGCGAAGCACGCCGACGCCGGGGATATCGACCTCCACCACGTCGCCCGGCTGCAGATAGACGGGCGGCTTGCGCACATAGCCCACGCCGCCCGGCGTGCCGGTGACGATGACGTCCCCGGGCAGCAGTTCGCTGAAGGTGGAGCAATAGCCGATCAGCGCCGGCACGTCGAAGATGAGATCCGCCACGTTCGCGCTCTGCATCACCGCCCCGTTCAGCCGGGTCTCGAGCGTCAGCCGGGCCGGGTCGCCGATCTCGTCGGCCGTGGTGAGCCAGGGCCCGAAACCGCCGCTGTGCGCGAAGTTCTTGCCGGCGGTGAACTGGGAGCTGTGGCGCTGGAAATCGCGCACGCTGCCATCATTGAAGCAGGAGTAACCGGCGACGTGGCGCAGCGCCCCCTCCGGGGCGATATGGCGCCCGCGGCGCCCGATGATGACGGCCAGCTCGCCCTCGTAGTCGAACTTGTGCGAAACGGACGGGCGCACCAGCGGCTGGCCGTGACCCACCTGGGAGCCGGGGAAGCGGGTGAAGAGCACCGGGCGCTCCGGCGCGTCGCGGCCGGTTTCCTCCACGTGGGGCCGGTAATTGATGCCGACGCAGAGGATCTTGTCCGGGGCGGTGATCACGGGCAGTAATTCCACCTCCGCCAGGGCCAGGTCGGGTTCGGCGTCCGCAGCCAGCGCGTGGAGCTCGTCGATGGCATCGGCGGCCAGCACGCTCGCGAGGTCGGGAAGCTCCACGCCGAGCTTGCGGCCGGCATCCACGATCCCGCCGGCGCGCACGACGCCATAGCTCGGCCTGCCCCGGTGGCGGAAGCTCGCGATCCTCACCCGGGCAGCCCCCCGGCCAGGGAGGCGCGAATCCACTGCAGACGATGACGGCGCAGCTGGCCGCCCTCGAGCGGTTCCTCGGCAGACAGGGTGAGCCGGTCGCCGTCGAGCTCGGCCTCGCGGATCTGGGTGGTGCCGATCAGGTCCATGTTCAGCGCGAACTCGACCTCGTGGTGGACGTCGCCCTGCACCACGAAGTAGCGCCCCGCGTAATGCATGTAACCGTCGAAGGCCCGCGCCTTCTCCGCGTCCGGCGCTTTCGGCACGATCGGCGTGGAGAACGAGCCGCGGTCGCGCTCGGCCAGCACGGCCGACATGTAGCCGTCCGGCGTGTACAGGATCATCCCCATCGCGTCCTCGCCGAAAGGCCGGGTCACGCGGCCGGTGGCCGGGTAGCTGATCTCCCAG
The DNA here is from genome assembly GCA_964421805.1 of uncultured Woeseiaceae bacterium. Classification (GTDB taxonomy): domain Bacteria; phylum Pseudomonadota; class Gammaproteobacteria; order Steroidobacterales; family Woeseiaceae; genus Lentisalinibacter. The sequence goes on along the minus strand of CAYQZN010000005.1, from coordinate 11,261 downwards.
CGCTCGAGTTTCCAGGCGCCGATCAGGTCTTCTGCGGTTACGTGCACGTCATCACCTCCACATCCGGAGTGGTTTCTTGGTCACAGACTCGGCACAGACGCCGTCTGCCGCCCGGGAGATTGTAGCGGATGGGGCCTGCGGCTAGCCTTCCCTGCCCGGCCCTGCCCACGCGGAGATAGCCATGGAGCCCGACGCGCCGGCGCTGCCGGCCCATATCGAGGAGAGACGGCGCGCGCTGAACGCGGCCCCGGTCCGCCGCGGGCGCTACATCCTGTACTGGATGCACCACGCCATGCGCGCCGGGGAGAACCCGGCCCTGGAGGCCGCGCTCGCGCTCGGCGCGGCGAGCGGGCTGCCGGTACTCGTCTATCAGGGCCTGGGCGGCCGCCACCGCTACAACTCGGACCGGCACCATCTGTTCATCCTGCAGGGGGCGCGGGACGTCGCCCGCGACCTCGCCGAACGCGGTATCCGCTACGTCTTCCATCTGCCCCGGGAGGCGGACGCCGCCTCCCCGCTGCCGCTGCTCTGCCGGGATGCCGCGGCCGTCATCTTCGAGGAGATGCCCGTGCCGCCGTTCGACCGCTGGCAGCCGGCGCTGGCGGCGCGGATCGGTTGCGCCGCCTGGGCCGTCGATACCCGCTGCGTGTATCCGATGCGGCTGGTGGGGCAGCCTTTCGACCGCGCCTTCCGCTTCCGCGAGGCGGTGGACCCGGAACAGGCGGCCCGGGCCGGGGCACCCTGGCCCGGCGCGGCAGCGCCGAGTGTCGGACTCGCCGAAGTCGATTGCGGCGGTATCGCCGGCATCGACGGCCTCGCCGACCGGGACGACCGCGACCTGCTGCAACTGATCGCCGGCTGCGACATCGATCACGGCATCTGGCCCGTCTTTCACACGCCCGGCGGCGCGACGGCTGCGGCTGCGCGATGGCAGCGGTTCCGGGCCGAGGGGCTGGACGCCTATCACGCGCTGCGCAACGACGCCGCGATCGAGCCGCCCCGGGGCGTCTCGCGCATGAGCGCGTATCTCCACTACGGCCAGATATCGGCTTTCCGCCTGGCCCGGGAGGCCACCGCGCAAGGCGGCAAGGGAGCAGGCAAATTCCTGGACGAGCTGCTCGTCTGGCGGGAGCTGGCGCACAACTTCTGCTATCACCGTGACGTGCTGGAGACCCTGGAGGCGCTGCCCCGCTGGGCCCGGGCGACGCTGGAATCGCGCCGGCGCGACCCGCGCGCCGCGGACTTTTCCCTGGAGACACTGGCCCGCGGCCGCTCGGGCGACGCCCTCTGGGACACGGCGCAGGCCTCGCTGCTGCGCCACGGCGAGCTGCACAACAATCTGCGCATGACCTGGGCCAAGGCCATCCCGCTCTGGACGCGCACCCCCGAGGCCGCGATGGCGGCGCTGGTTGATCTCAACCACCGGTATGCCCTGGACGGCAACGACCCGAACTCCTACGGCGGGCTGCTCTGGGCATTCGGCGCCCTGGACCGCCCCTTCAGTCCCGAGCGCCCGGTGCTCGGCAGCATCCGTCCCAGGGATACCGCATCTCACGCCCGGCGGCTGGATCTGGCCGCCTGCCGCCGACGCATCGATCGCCCGACCTCCGGGCGACGGCTCCGGGTCGCGGTCATCGGCGCCGGCATCGCCGGCCTCGCGGCGGCCCGCAACCTGAGCGATGCCGGCCACCGCGTGACCGTGTTCGAGAAGGCCCGCGGTCCGGGTGGCCGCACGGCGACCCGGCGCGAGGCGGAGCGGCGCTTCGATCACGGCGCGCAATACTTCACGGCGCGGGACGCGGCTTTCCGCCGCCACGTCCGCTCCTGGCGCCACGACGGCGTGGTCGGCTCGTGGACCGCGCGGCTCGGCCGTATCACTGCGGACGGCGCTCTGACCATCGGGTCCGGCGACGACCGCCTGGTGGCGATCCCGGGGATGAACGGGCTGGCACGCCATCTCGGCGCCGGCCTCGATCTGCGGTTCCGCACGCGCATCGACGGCCTGGAGCATGCCGGCCGCGGCTGGCGCCTGGACCACGGTGGCGACCAGGACGCTGGCTTGTACGATGCAGTGATCGTCAGCGCGCCGGCACCGCAGGCTGCCGACCTCGTGCGGCCGGTCTCGCCGGAACTCGCGCGGCGGGCCGCTGGGGTGGCGTTCACGCCCTGCCTGGCGGTCGCGGCCAGCCCGGCCGACACGGAGCAGCCACCCTTCGATGCGGCTTTCGTCGCGGACGACGTACTGGCATGGACTGCGGCGGACCACAGCAAACCCGGCCGCGCCGGCCCTCCCACCTGGGTACTGCACGGCACGGGCGAATGGTCGACGGCCAGCGTCGATCTCGAGCCCGGATACGCGATCGAGGCCCTCTGCGGCCGCTTCGAGGCGCTGACCGGCATCGCGCTGGATCGCGCCACCGCGGTGTTCCACCGCTGGCGCCACGCCCGGGCGGCCGCGCCGCTGACGGCAGGCGCGCTGGCCGACGAACCCCGTCACCTGGTCCTGTGCGGGGACTGGTGTGCCGGCGAATCGCGGGTGGAGAATGCGTGGTTGTCCGGCATCGCCGCAGCGGCACGGGTGAACGTGCTCGCCGCGAACGTCGAACATGACACGGCGCCATGAGTGACGCGCGGAGCGGCGTGGCCGTGAAATTCTGTGCCGCATGCGGGCGCCGCATCGAATGGCGGCGCAAGTGGGCCAGGGACTGGCAGAACGTTCGTTATTGTTCGCGTGCCTGCCGCGCGCGCCGGCTGACAGCCACGGACGATAGCCTCGAGTCGGCCATCCTCGCGATGCTGCAGGACCGCGGCCGCGGCAACAGCATCTGCCCGTCGGAGGCGGCGCGCCGGGTCGGCGGCGATGACTGGAAACACCTGATGGAGCCGAGCCGGGCTGCCGCCAGACGGCTCGCAGCCGGCGGCCGGGTCGAGATAATGCAACGGGGCCGCGTCGTGGATGGCTCCACCGCACGCGGCCCCGTACGCATCCGGCTCGGCCGCCGGACAGCGGGCTGATGGCCGGTCAGATTGCCCGACACATTGCCCGTCGGGTGGGACTCAGGCTTTGGGTGCGTAAGCGCTGCACCAGCCGGCGGCGTTCACGAGCTTGCCCGGGAAGATGGAGCAGCCGGCCCACTCCTCGTCACCCTTGGCCTGGAACAGGGCGCAGTTGGCGCAGATCTGGCCTTCCTGGTATCGGGGCTGCTTGCTCTTGTCGACGTTGGCGGCGTCGTGGACGTAACTCAGCGCCTTCGCCTGTGGGTTGTCCAGCGCGAGCTTCGGCATGTCCTGGGCTGCCGCCGGCGCCGGGCGCAGCAGCGCGGCGGCCGGAATGGCGAGCAACCCGGTGGCCGTCATGCGGAGAAAAGCACGGCGGTTCGTGAGCCGCCCGGTTTCGGTCTTGTCAGACATGTTGCTACCTCTTTGTCGAACGTTATGGAAGCTTGCCACCCGCCCCGACAAAAAAAAAGCCGGCGACTCGCGCCGCCGGCCAGTGCACTCTTCCGGAGGAAGAGGCGGGTTGGGGACATACGAGCGAAGCCGGTCAGCGAGGTATGGGGGACTGCAAGAATCCGACTCCACTCGAGGTCGATATTGCCCGGATTACGCCTGCTCCGTCAAATTAATGACGAAACCCTATATCTACAAAACATAGACAGTAGTCACCGATAGGTCAGGAGTTCCGGCTGCAGGTGATCGGTGGCATTGAAGCAGTCCAGGCTGACCCGGGATCCGCTGAATGTGAAGCGGGTGACGCTGCCGTTGTGCACGCGCCAGTTGAGCTCCGCCGCCGCCCGGTCCGGGGCGCTCAGGACGGTCTGCACGCTGATTCCCACCGGGCCGCCGGAGGTGAACACGGCGACGTTCTCGCCGGAGCCCGCGCCCGCCATGACGTCGCGGAAGGCCGCACGCACACCGCCGCTGAACTCCTCCCAGGGCAGCAGCCCCTCGGTGCCCTCTTCCGGGTAAGCGCGCGCGATCCAGCGCTCCATCACCGCCTCGAGCAGGCGGTGGAACCCGCGATAGCGTTCCCGGTCGTCCTGCGCCGCCTCGAAGGACCGCGCCAGGTCGTCGATGGACGCAACGCTCTCGCGCAACAGCGGCAGCAGCGTGTCCATGATGTCATCGGCGGGATACTCGTCGAGGGTCGGGATGCAGCGGATCGCGGGAAAATCCCGACCCGCCTGCCGGTACACTTCCCGCACGACTTCGCCGGAGCGCCGCTGCCGTACCAGGCTGCCGCACCAGGCCGCATTGAACTCGAGGCCCTGCTCCAGCCAGTGGCGGGCCAGCGCCGCGCACTGCGCCTCGCCCTTCTCCGACAGGCGATCGTAGTCGTCCGTGAAGAAGCGGGCCTGCCCGTGCCTGACGACGTAGAGCCGGCTCATCGGGCGTCCGCGCCTGTGCGGCGTCTCATTCGAAGACCTCGGCGGCGTCGATGATACGGATGTCGTCCGCGCCCATGCCGAGCGGCAGCGCCTCGATCATTTCGTCCTCGGCCAGCAGCTCCCCGGGCTTTTCGCTGTTGTAGGTCATCGGCGATGGCGCATCGGCCGCGATGGCCTCCGCCAGGCCGGCGGCGTCGGCCGAAACGAATACGAACTGCACGTCCGCAGTGGTCAGATACTCCCTGATCACCCGATTGACGTCGTCCAGCGCAAGCTCCGCCAGGCCCTGACGGACGTAGTCGGAGAACTCGCCGATGCCGTAGTAGCGGCTGTCGAGGGCATAGCCCAGCCGGCGGGACTGGTTCCGGGCGAGCAGCGCGACGTACTTGCCCAGAAACTCGCGGGTGGCCTCGAAATCGGTCTCGCTCATTCCCTGCTCGATCAGCCTGTCCATCTCCCGGAGCGCCGTCCGGGCGGCGAACAGAGCATCGTTATTGTCCCGCAGCGGCCGGATCCAGACCTGGAATATCTGTTGCTGGCGGGCCAGATTGGGGTCCGGCTGGAACTGGAACATGCCCCGCGGGAAATACTCGATGTAGGCGTAGTCGCCGTAGTTCATGCCGCGGGCCTCGCGAATGCGCTGATACAGCTGGCTGTAGACGGAACGATGTTCGCCCAGCCAGGAGCGCGCGAGCCACAGGGCCACCCAGTCCGGGTCGCCGCGGCGGACGTCTATCGGGAAGCCGAAGGAGACCGCCACCGCCGGCGTTTCCTTCTGCACGATCAGCGCGCGCCGCCCGTCCAGCGGCGGCGCGGCCGGGATCTCGCGGGTATCCGGCTCGCCGGCGGGCAGCCGTCCCATGTCGGCGCCCAGCCGGGCGGCGAAATCCTCCGGATAACCGCCCGCGAGGCCGACGGTCAGGTTCGCGACCGTGTAGTGATCGTCATAGAAGGCGCGCACGTCTTCCAGCGTGATGGACTCGATGTCGCTGATATCGCCCTCGTTCAGCGAGCCGTAGGGATGCTCCGGACCGTAGATCTCCGCGTACAGCAGCTCCTTGCCGAGCTCTTCGTCATTGTTGCCGACCAGGCCCGTGCGGATCGCATTGATCGTCCGCGTGCGCAGGCGATCCAGGTCGGACTCGCGCCAGCCGGGCTCGAGCAGCTGGGCGCTTGCGAGGTCGTACCAGTCTTCGAGTTTCTCCCGGTGCACGGTCCCCGCGAACCGCACCATCTCCTTGTCCACCTGGGCCTCGAAACCGGCCGCCATGGGATACATCGCGCTGTTGATCTCCTGGATGGTGCGCGAGCGCGAGCCGCCGTCGGCGAGCATCGCGGCGGTCAGCGCGGCGAGGCCCTTTTTGCCCGGCGGGTCATCGGCCGCGCCGGTCGCGAACAGGAACGAGACGTCCACCAGCGGCGAGGTCTCCGAGCGCCGTTCCAGCAGGCTCACCGGCGGCGCCTCCGCCTGCGCCATCGCCATCGCAACCGCACGCTCGTCCACCGAGAAGCTGCCGTCGATGCCCGGCAGCGAGGCGTCGCTGGCCAGCGTCACGAGCACCCGATTGGCGTCCGTGAAGTAGCGCTCTGCCATGCGCCGCACGTCCTCCGGCTCCAGCGATGCATAGGTGCGGAAGGTCTTGTTGATGGTCTCCGGCGTGCGCTCGAACTGCACGTAGCTGGCCAGGATGGAGGCGATGCCCTCGGAGTCGTCCATGCCGGAGGCGAAGGAATAGCGCAGGCGGGACTTGGCCTGGTCCACCTCCTCCGCCGACGGCATCCGGGTGCGCGCCTGCGCGAGCGTGTCGGCGATGGCGTCGCGCACGGCTGCAGCGTGCACCTCGTCGGTCAGACGGGCCGCGATCATCAGCAGGTTCGGGTCCTTGCGGTCCGGAAAGTAGGTCCAGAACTCGTCGACCAGCTGGTCCTCGATGACCAGCTGCTGATACAGGTCCGACGACTCGGAGAAATACAGCATGGAGGCCAGGTCCAGCGCCGGCATGTCCTGCTCGGTGGGCACGAAGGCCGGCCCGCGGAAAGACATCACCAGCCAGGGCTGGGTCTGCGCCTCCCAGGTTATGTGCTCGTAGACGGGGCCTTCCAGCGGCGGCTCGACCGGGATCTCGGCCTGGTAGTCCCCGCGCTCCCAGCCGCCCCAGTATTTCTCGACCAGCTCGAAGGCGGCGTCCGGGTCCAGGTCGCCGACCAGGATGATGGAGGACTTCTCGGGCCGGTACCAGCGGTCGAAGAACAGATCGGCGTAGTCCTTCTGCTCGGGCATCATCTCGATGTCCTCGAAGAAGCCCATGGTCGTGTGCCGGTAGGTGTGGCGCTGGAACGCGAGCGCACGGGTGCGCTCGTAGAACTTCTGCGTGGGATTCGAGTAATTCTTCAGATACTCGCCCTTCACCGCCAGGGCCTCGGTGCGGAAGTCCGCCTCCGAATAGCTCAGGTTGCGGAAGCGGTCCGCCTCCAGCTCGATCAGTGTCTCCAGGTCCTGCTTCGTAAAGGTGACGTGGTAGTTGGTGTAGTCGTCCGTCGTATAGGCGTTCTGGTCCGCGCCGGCGCTCTTCAGGATCTCCTTGTAGCTGTCGGCCGGGAAACGCTCCGTGCCGCGGAACATCATGTGCTCGAAGAAATGGGCGAAGCCGGACTTGCCTGGCTCCACCTCGTTGCGGGATCCGGTCTGCACGGGGATCTGCAGCGACACCACGTCCGGGTAGTCGGTGGGCACGATGATCACGCGCAGGCCGTTGTCCAGGTCCCGCATCAGGTAGGGCAGATCGAAGATGCGGTCGTCGCCGCCGGTCTCCGCGACGCTCACGGAAGCGGCGCTCTGCTCGCCGGCACTCTCGCCTGTCTCCACCTCCACGGATGCCTGGCAGCCGAAAGACAGCCAGACCGCCAGGGTCAGCAGCCCCCATTTCTTCATCCAATATCTCCGTACCGGTGATGCCGCCGCGCTCGCTGCGGCGGTGCGCCTGGGATGGCGCGCGGCAAATGCGATATGGTACCGGGAACGAATCCGCTTTTCGACGTAGCCGGCCGCCGCCGGCGGGGAGCCACACGCCCGCGCCGCAGCGTTACGGCCCGCGAGGAAGACCCCGATGATTATCGAACAGATCTGGACCGGCAACGCCTACCGGAATTTCAATTACCTGATCGCGTGTCCCGAGAGCGGCGAAGCGCTGGCCGTGGACCCGCTGGAGTTCCGTCGGTGTCTCGACCGGGCGCGGCAGCGCGGCTGGGAGATCACCCAGCTCCTGAATACCCACGAGCACGCGGACCACACGGGCGGCAACAAGGGGCTGGTCTCCGCCACCGGCGCGAAGGTGATCGCCCATCGCAACGCCGCCGAGCGCATCCCCGGCATGGACCGGGGCGTCGGCGCCGGCGACGTCATCCGGGTGGGTCGGACCGTGGAGCTCGAGTGCCTGGACACGCCGGGTCACACCATGAGCCACATCTGCCTGCTGGCGCATACCGACGCACCGGCGCTGTTCAGCGGCGACACGCTGTTCAATGCCGGGGCCGGCAACTGCCATAACGGCGGGCATCCGGAGGAACTCTACGAGACCTTCGTCAATCAGCTGGACCGGCTGGACGAGGACACCCGGGTCTATCCGGGCCACGAGTACCTGATCAACAACCTGCGCTTCACCCTCGACCGGGAACCCGACAACGAGGCCGCCGCCGCCCTGCTGGAGCAGGTGGAGGACATGGATCCGGCCGACGCACTGGTCACCGACCTGGCGCAGGAGAAGGAGATCAACACGTTCTTCCGGCTGCGCAGCCGCACCGTCATCGACCGCCTGCGCGAAGAGTTCCCGGATCTGCCCGCGGAGCCCTCGCCGAAAGAGGTATTCCTGAAACTCCGGGAGCTGAGGAACAGCTGGTAGGGCTCAGCCCGGCAACAGCCCGGACAGCAGGATCATCACCGGAAACGCGAACACCGTCTGGGCGGTGATGATCGAGGCCATGGTCTCCCGGTCGCCGCCGAGCTGCCCCGCCAGGATATAGGCCGACGGCGCCGTCGGCGACATGAGCGCGATCTGCACCGCCCCGGCCGCCGCACCGGCGAGGCCCGTCAGGGAGACCAGCGCGAATGCCAGCGCCGGTTTCACGCCGAACTGCACGACCGAAGCCACCGTGACGTGGGCGGCATGACCGCGCACTGCGGCTGGCCGCAGCGCCGCGCCGACGGCCAGCAGGCCCAGCGGCAGCGCGGCGCGGCCGGGCACCTCCAGCACGTCCGCGGCGAGCCCCGGCAGCCCGATCCCGCTCAGGCTAAGGAACCAGCCGATCGCGCAGGCCACGATCAGCGGGTTGCCGGCGACGTCCCGCAGGAGGCGGCCAGGCCCGCCGCGCCCGTCGCCCCAGACGGCGAGCGACGTCACGCACAGCAGGTTGATCAGCACAATCATGAAGCCGGCGGCCAGTGCACCCATGGCCAGACCCGCCGCGCCGTAGTAGGCCTGGGCCACGGCCAGCGCGATGTAGGTGTTGAAGCGCACGCCGCCCTGGAACACGGAGGTGAACGTGGGGCCCGGCGTCGCCGGCCGCAACCGGCGCCAGGCGACCAGCACGACGGCCGCCGCCAGCACCGTCGGCACGACCACGGCCATGATCTCGGGCCAGGGCGCACCCTCGAGACGCTGACCGCCGAGGGTGCGGATCAGCAAGGCCGGGAACAGCACGAAGTAAGTCAGCCGCTCGATGCCGGCCCACGCGCCATCCGGCAGGAACGCCAGGCGCCGGAGTCCGTAGCCGGTGACGATCAGCGCCAGCACCGGCACCAGCGCGGAGCCGATACCGTTCACGCAGGCTCCCCGCTCTCGAGTTCACGCCTCACTTGAGCAGACTCGCCGTCCACAGCAGGGCAATGCCGGCGAGGAACGCGAGCACGTGGATGAGATTGGAGCGGGCAGCAGCATGCCGGTTCACCTCCGGAATGAGGTCGGCGGCGCCGATGTAGAGGAAGTTGCCCGCCGCGAACGGCACCAGCAGCGACACGTCCATCCGGAACGAGGCGAACCAGGTGACCAGCCCGCCCGCCAGGAAGGCCAGGCCCGACAGCAGGTTCAGCAGCAGCGCCTTGCGCCGCGGCCAGCCGCCGTGCACCAGCACGCCGAAGTCGCCCAGCTCCTGGGGCACCTCGTGCAGGGCCGCTGCGATCCAGGCCGTGATGCCGAGCCGGATGTCGATCAGGAAGGTGCTAGCCACCGCCAGGCCGCCGATGAAATTGTGCAGCCCGTCGCCGATCAGGATCAGGTAGGTCACCGGCTCCCGGCATTGCGAACGCGCACGGTGACAATGGTGCCAGTGCAGCAGCTGTTCCAGCAGGAAGAAGCTCGTGAATCCGGCGATGGCGGCAATGAACACGCTGTCGACGGAGTCCGCCTGCGCGAGGCCCGCCGGCAGCATGTGGAAGAATGCGCCGCCGATCAGCGAACCCGCGGCCAGCGCCACCAGCGGCAGCAGCAGCCGCTGCAGTGTCTCTTCCCGGAGCACGAGAGTCAGCGATCCGACGAGCGCGATCAGGCTCATCAGGATGCCGCTGCCGAGTATCCAGTAGAAAGCGCTCACACGGCGGATGTTACCGCCTGCGGGGGCCCAGTCCTACGAGCGGCGGTAACCTCGTCCCGGCTCGGGCAGCGGCTCGGCGGCGAGGCGGCGCTCCACCCTCTCGCGCTCCCGCGGTCCGTCGCCGCCGGCGGCCAGCCACAGCCAGTGCAGCGCGTCGTGGGCGCGGATGAGCTCGGCCAGCCGCTGCCGACGCCGCGGCGAGACCCGCCCGGACCAGGCCCGTAGCAGATGCATGGCCGCGGCGGGACCCAGGTCGTGATAGGCGATGACGGCGGCCAGGTCGAACAGCGGGTCGCCGGCCACGGCGAATTCCCAGTCGACCAGCCGCAGCCCGTCCGCGGTCCGGATCAGATTGCCGGCGACGGGGTCCATGTGGCAGACGCGGCACTCCGCCGGCGTCGCGGCCGGGAGCTCGGCGAGTTCCTGCACGAGTTCCATGCCGCGCCGGCGCAGGGCGGGGTTGCGGATGGAAGCCAGGTACACCGCGCCGGCCTCGGCCAGCCCGTAGCTTGCGCCCGGGTCGGGCAACGCGTGGACCCGGCGCAGCAGCGCCGCGATCTCGGTCAGGGTCTCGGGTGTGCCGATCTGCGCCGGACCCGGCTTCTCGCCTTCCAGGTAGCGGGTCACCAGTATCCCCGCGCCGGGATCGGCGTACAGTACCTCCGGCGCCAGCCCCGCCGCGGCCGCCGACCGGAGCACCGCCAGCTCCCTGCCGCGATCCACGACCGGCGGCGGCACGCGCTCCCGGTCGCGCCGGAGCACGGCCGCCGCCCCGTCGGCCAGCACCAGCCAGCTGTCGTTGGAATGCCCGCCGGTCAGCGCCCGGCACTCGAGCGTCCGAGCTCCCCGCCACAGGGGAACACGCTGCAGCAGACCTTCAGGCGGCTGCGAGCGCATCACGGGTTCTCGCGTAGTCCTTCCGCCAGCTCAGGAAGCCGACGGGGATGAGTACCAGGTAGAAACAGAACAGCAGTGCCGTCAGCGGCAGGCCCCGGGAGAAATACAGGTACACCGATAGAGCGTCGATCACGAACCAGTACACCCAGTTCTCCAGCACCTTGCGCGCCACCAGGAAGGTGGCCCAGACGGCGGACCAGGTCGTCAGCGAGTCCAGGTACGGGAAGGCCGCGCCCGTGTTCGCCGCCAGCCAGGCGCCGCTGCCGACGGTGAGCGCCGCTATTACCGCAAGGGCTGCGCCGTGCCGCGCCGGCGGCCACACGGTGACGGGCAGGCCGGTATGCCGGGCGCCGCCGTAGCGCCACTCGTACCAGCCGTAGACGGCCATCA